>CADAUE010000034.1 GCA_902790985.1 uncultured Ruminococcus sp. | reverse complement strand
GCCACGGGGCGCATTTCAGATTGTCATTGCGAGGAGGAACATGGTTCCGACGTGGCAATCTCTACCTTTTCCTTTGCGCCCCTCGCAATGACTATTTTATTAAGGATTAGTATAAAGTGTTTTTTGCTACTTAGTATAAAAGCGTTTGGGAGAACCCAAACGCAGTTATAGCTTTTTATGCGTTTTTGACCTGCTCTACAAGAGCGGTGAAAGCGGCGGGATCAGAGATCGCGATCTCGGACAGAACCTTGCGGTTCAGAGTGATACCGGCTTTCTTCAGACCGTTCATAAAGGTAGAGTAGTTGGTGCCGTTTGCCTTGCAGCCGGCAGAGATACGGGTGATCCACAGTCTGCGGAAATCTCTCTTCTTCTGCTTTCTGCCGATGTAAGCGTAGTTGCCGCTCTTCATCACCTGCTGCTTCGCCATCTTGAAGTGCTTAGACTTTGCACCGTAATAGCCCTTAGCGAGCTTTAAAACTTTCTTTCTTCTTTTGCGAGTCATCATCGCGCCTTTAATACGTGCCATTTATATTACCTCCGAAAATTCTTAATCAATAGTCAAGCGAAATTATTTGTAGGGGATCAGGCGCTTAACCTGTGCTACATTGGTCTTGTCGGCGACAGTGGTCTGTCTGAGGCCTCTCTTACGCTTGGTGGTCTTTTTGTTCAGAATATGGCTCTTATTCGCGTGAGCGCGGATAACTTTACCGTTCTTAGTCAGTTTGAAACGCTTCTTAGCGCCGCTGTGTGTTTTGATCTTAGGCATATTGATAATCCTCCTTTTAATACAACAACTGATTGGCGTCGCGAGGATGAACCGCGTTCATCCGTGGCGATCTCAATCGATTTACTTGGTGGGCTTATTAGGCTTGGGAGCCAGGAACATGAGCATCTGGCGACCCTCGAGCTTAGCGGGGCGTTCGATGTTAGCGACCTCGGCGCACGCGTCGGAAAAGCGCTTCATCGTCTCGTAGCCGTACTCCGAGTGACCCATCTCACGACCGCGGAAACGGATAGAAACCTTGACCTTATCACCGTGGGCAAAGAACTTCATCGCGTTCTTCAGCTTCGTGTTAAAGTCGTGTGTGTCGATATTCAGGGACAGCTTGATCTCTTTGACGTCGACAGTATGCTGGTTCTTTCTCGCCTCTTTTTCGCGCTTCGCCTGCTCAAAGCGATACTTGCCGTAGTCCATGATCTTACAGACAGGCGGCTTCGCCTGGGGAGCGATCTTGACGAGATCGAGATTCTTTTCGTCCGCGATATGCTGGGCGTCCGCAGCCGACATGATGCCGAGCTGAGCGCCGTCAGGACCGATCACGCGTAACTCTTTGTCGCGAATTTCCTCATTGATCTGAGGTTCCTGTTTGCTAATGTGTAAGCACCTCCAAATAGTCTTTACAAAACAAAAAACGGACAGATGGCTCCGTCCGCGTACAATACTAATGCCGGGGACAACTCCCCGTCAGTATTGACCCGTGCAGACGATACCCCACAGGTGAAAGCCAAACCGCTTTACTTTGTTTTCGATATGTATTATAATATCTTCGATATTGTTTGTCAAGAATTATTTTTACAAAAAAATGTATTATGATGATAAAAGCTTGAATAAGGAGAGATATCGTGCAGTATAATCCGCAACAGCCTACCTACCCCGCGCAGCCGCAGTATCCGCCGCAGCCGCGGGTGCAGCCCTACGCGCAGCAGGGGTATCCGATACAACAGTACCCGCAGCAAAATATCCCCGCGCCCTTCTATCAGCCCCCGCAGTTGACGCCGGAGGAATATCACCGACAAGCCTACAAACGAACGCTCAAGCGTACCGCCAACGGGATCGGCGCGCTGATGCTGATCTTCTTCGCATTGGAGCTGATCATCTCCCTTGTCATGGAGGTCATCCTCATGGCTGCGGGGATGGAGGACGAGCTCTTCGACATGAGCGCGCTGTTCCTGCTGGAAAACGGCGTCGTGTCGTCGATCATATTCTTCGTCAGCGGTCTGATCTATGTGCTGATCACCAAAAAACGCTTTTCCTCCCTCTTCCCCTTTGACAGGATCGAGGGCAGCTACCTCGCAAAGCTCTGTGTCATCGGACTGGCGTTTTCGCTGATGAGCAACTATGTCGTCGATCTGGTGAGCAACACCTTCTCTCTGTTCGGGATCGAGAACAGCGGCGGCAGCATCGACGCCGGCAGCAACCCGAACGTGCTGATCTACTTTTTGACCGTAGCGGTACTGCCCGCCTTTGCCGAGGAATTCGCCTTCCGCGGCATCGTGATGGGAACGCTCAGACCCTACTCCGAGGGCTTGGCGATCCTCGTATCCTCCGCGGCCTTCGCGCTGATGCACGGCAACTTCGTCCAGCTGCCCTTCACTTTCTGCTGCGGGCTGGTCTTTGCTTATATCGACATCAAAACAAACTCCCTGCTCCCGTCGATCATCATCCATTTCCTCAACAACGGGCTGTCGGTGCTCGCCGACGTTCTGATCTCTTACAACATCCTCAGCGAAAGCCTTGCGAACGCGATGTACGGCGGCATCTTCTGCGTCACCGGTATTTTGTCGTTTATTTTCCTCAAAGGAATTATCAAGACGGACAGCGGCAACACCTTCCGTCTGAAGGGCGGCAACGATATCCTGCCGTTCAAGAGCAAGGTCAAGACCGTCGCCTCCTCACCGACCCTCATCAGCTTCACCGCGGTCATGGTCCTGTACTGTATCGTCGCGCTGATCTTCACATGATGGACGAGAGATGGATGGAGCGCGCGCTCACACTGGCGCAAACAGCCTTTGACGACGGCGAGGTGCCTGTCGGCGCGGTCGTAGTCAGAAACGGCGAGATCGTCGGCGAGGGCAGGAACCGCCGTGAAAAAGGCAAAAACGCGCTGTATCACGCGGAGATGGAAGCGATCGACAACGCCTGTAAGCGCTTAGGCGGCTGGCGGCTGTGGGAATGTGAGCTGTATGTCACCCTGGAGCCCTGCCCCATGTGCGCCGGCGCGATTGTCAACGCGCGTATCCCGCAGGTGTATTTCGGCGCGTATGACAAGAAAAACGGCTGCTGCGGCTCCGTCGCGGATGTCCTCAGCCTGCCGCTCGCGTTCCACCCCGCGTACGAGGGCGGGATCATGGAAGAGAAGTGCGGAAAAATCTTGAGTGACTTTTTTAAACGGCTTCGATAATTCTTTTACAGAACAATGATGAAATTCACAAGAAACGGTATCATCCTCTTGATCGTCACCCTGTTGGGAGCGATCGGGCTCGTCGGATATGAGATTTGGCAGTATTCGACCGCGTCAAAGCCTTATACGGCTGACGAGATCGCGCAAATGGAGATCGACGTCCCTGTCAACATCAACACCGCCGACATCGAAGAACTGAAAGCCATCCCCGGGATGAACGAGAAGCTTGCGCAAAGCGTCCTCGCCTACCGCGAGGAGCACGGCGGCTTTACGGACAAGAGCGAGCTGATCGGCGTCAACGGAATCGGCGAAGAAACTTACCGAGAGATCGAGCCATACATCACAGCTGAATAATAAACTTCCCCTGCTTAAGGTGTCTGCCGTACACTTTACCCTCGCTATGCAGAGCGGGGTATTAGTCTAAAACGGTTGAGATTGCCACACCCTTGCAGGTTCGCAATGACATTTTTGCGGTTGAGATTGCCACGGGGCGCATTTCAGATTGTCATTGCGAGGAGGAACATGGTTCCGACGTGGCAATCTCAACCTTAACCTTTGCGCCCCTCGCAATGACTATGCGATAAACACTAAGCGCTTCGGATCGCTCCGAAGCGCTTTTCATATGTATATGCTTATTTTACCTTTTCCACTTCCTGCGCGGCGAGCATGACGCTCAGCTTGGCGGTGGCAAAGGAGATACCGCCCTGCAGATAGACGGCGTAGGGCTCTCTGAGAGGGCCGTCGGCGCTGATCTCGATGGACGAGCCGAGGGTAAACGCACCGGCCGCCATGATGACCTCGCTGTCGTAGCCGGGCATCGGCGAGGGCTGCGGGGTGACAAAGCTGTCGATGGGCGAGCCGCTCTGGATGCCGCGGCAGAACGCGCACAGCTTCTCGGGTGAGCCGAGGGTGATGACGTCGATGATATCGCCGCGGCGTTTCTTGTAGCTTGGCTCTACGTCGTAGCCCAGCACCTCGAACAGCGCCGAGGCAAAGACAGCCGTCTTGACTGCTTCGATGGTCGAGATCGGAGCGTAATACGCGCCGAGGTACATCTCGCGCAGGACGCCGAGTGTACAGCCCAGCTCGCGACCCGTACCGGGCGAGCTGAGGCGGTAGGCGCACAGCTCTACGAGATCGGCTCTGCCGGCGATATAGCCGCCTGTCGGAGAGATACCGCCGCCCGCGTTCTTGATCATCGAGCCTGCCATGATATCCACGCCGACCGTGACGGGCGATTCGTACTCGGTGAACTCGCCGTAGCAGTTGTCAAGCATAATGATCGTGTCGGGTGACAGGGGCTTGACGGCGTCACAGATCTCTTTGATCTCTTTGATCCTCAGCGACGGACGGGGCGAGTAGCCTTTGGAGCGCTGGATATAAACCATCTTCGGCTTCTTTTCCGATACGGCTTTTCGGATCCCGTCAAGGTCAACGCTGCCGTCGTCAAGCAGACCGACCTCGCTGTACCGCACGCCGAAGTCCGTCAGCGATCCGCTGCACGGCGTGATGCCGATGACGGGCTGGATCGTGTCGTAGGGCGTGCCGGTCACACAGAGCATCTCATCCCCCGGACGCAGGATGCCGAACAGCGCGACCGTCAGCGTATGGGTGCCGCTCATGAAATTGTGGCGCGCGAGGGCGTCCTCGGCGTCAAAGACGTATGCGTAGATCTTGTCGAGCGTATCTCTGCCGCGGTCGTCATAACCGTAACCGGTCGAACCGGCAAACATGCTTTCGCTCACATGATATTGCTGAAAGGCTTTGAGCATCTTGAGCTGGTGATACTCTTTGATCCTCTCCAGCTCCGCGAAATGCTCCGCGCACAGCTCCATCGCCTTGTCGGCGGCGGATCGGATCGTTTCGTTGATTTCGAAAAGTGGTTGCATTTTCTTCTTCCTATATAAAAAAGTATTCTGTAAACGCGGCGGCGATCTCAAAGCCGGAGTTCCGATAAAACCGCGTGTTCCCTTCGCTTGCGCTGAACACATAGACCGCCCTGCCCTCGCCGCGGATGCGGCTTGCAAGGGTACGGACAAGCTCGCGTGACAGCCCTCTTTTGCGATAGTCGGGACGGGTCGCGACAGCGCCGATGATCGCGGCGTATTCCGTCTCGGACACCGTCATCACCGACGACGCGAGGATGCCGTCGACGGCTGTGCCGATCGCCGCGCATTTGCCGCGGTTTTTCCGATGGGTCACATCCGAGAGGAAGCTCAGCTTCGGCGGTACGCGGAAGATCTCGCTTTCACAGGTCAAAAGCAGCTCATAGACCGCCGAAAAATCGGGCTCGTATATTTCTATATCAGAAATATAATTATCTCCGTCATAGCGCAAAACATAGCCGGAAATGGCATTTTTCGCGGAGATCGCAAGATGAAATCGGCTGTCAAACATCACCGCGCCCGCGCCTTGAAAACGCAGGAACGCGGCGACCTCGTCGAGGTCGGCTCTCTTAGTCAGAAACAGGCTGAATTTGTCCTCAAAGCGCGAGATCAGCGCGGCGGTCTCACCGTTGTTTTCCTGCGCCCAAAAAGCGACAAAATCATACCCCGTGCCGTAGCTCTGATAGAGCGACAGTACGCGGGTATAAAAGGGATCGGGACTATGCAGGTTTTCAAGATCCGACGGGATGATCGGGCGGATCACAGCGCGTTGACCAGCGCCTTGAAGTGCTTGCCGCGCGCGTCAAAATCCTTGTACAGATCAAAGCTGGCGGACGCCGGCGACATCGACACGATATCGCCCGAAACGGCGTTTTCACGCGCTTTTTCGACCGCCTGTGCCATATCCGCTACGCGGATGATAACGGGGTTGTTCTCCATGTATTTCGACGAATTTCTGATCGCCGTTTCGATCTTATCGGCTGTCGCGCCCATGAGGATCGCGACCTTGACCTTATCACAGATCTTATCGCCCAGCTCGGTGTAGTCGAGGTGCTTGTCATAGCCGCCCGCGATCAAAATGATCTTGAAGTCATAGAGCGACAGCGTACCGCTCGCGGTACGGGTCGGGCTGGAGGCGATCGAGTCGTTATAGTACCTCACGCCGTCGAGCTCTCGTACGAACTCCGCGCGATGTTCCACACCGCCGAATTCCCTCGCAACCTTGCGGATGCTCTCGATGCTGACGTCGCCCCACACGGCGCAGATCGCGGTCATGTAGTTCTCGACGTTGTGCATACCGGGGATCTTGATCTCGCGGATATCGAGGACGTCAAAGAGCTTGCCGTCCTCGGCGTAAACGATCGTATCGCCGTCGAGATACGCGCCGCGGCGCACCCTCTTTTGACGCGAGAAAAAGACGACCTCTCCCTCACAGCTCAGATCAAACAGTCGGGTGATCTCGTTATCGTAATTCAACACGGCTTTGTTATCTTTATTCTGATAAAGAACAATATTCTTCTTGGATTCTATGTACTCCTGCATATCCTTGTGGATGTCCAGGTGGTTCGGCGCGAGGTTGGTCACGACCGCAACGTCGGGACTTTGGCGCATGGAGATCAGCTGGAAAGAAGATAGCTCCACGACGCAGACGTCCGTCTTTGCGATCGTCTCGATCTCGGGCAGGAGAGGTTTGCCGATATTGCCGCCGATATGGACGGTATAACCCTGATTTTTCAGGATCTCGGAGATGATGGTGGTGGTCGTGGTCTTGCCGTCGGAGCCGGTCACCGCGTAGATCTTGCACGGACAGATATCGAAGAAGATCTCCATCTCGGAGCTGATCTCGACCCCCTTGTCACGCAGGGCGTTGAGCTCGTCGCACCAAAAGCGCATACCGGGCGTTCTCAGCGCGATATCGACGTCGATATCGTCAAGATAATGCTCGCCCAGCGAGAGGATCGCGCCGTCGGCTTTCGCCTGTACCGCCGCGTCGCCCAAGGCGGCTTCGTCACGTTTATCACACGCGATGACGGTCGCGCCGTATTTGGTAAACAACGGGATCAGCGGCAGATGACTGCGCCCCATGCCGATCAAGGCGATGCGTTTCCCGTTGATGGAAGCAAAGAATTCCTGCATACTCTGTTTCATGGTATTCCTCCGAAAGCACAGATTTCTCATGATACATCTATATTATACTCTCTTCTGAGGAAATATCAACCTTTTGATCGGATTTTTCAAAGACGCCCGCCGTGTTCAGCACACGGAACGCCATAAACACGCTGATCACATAGAAAAGCACCCAGATATTCATGCTGACGATGGAGAAGTAGATCGCCGCCAGCACCGCCAGAGGATGCACCTTGACGCTTTTGGACACGATCTTCGGCTCGATGATCTGTCGCAGGATGACGGTAAACAGAAAGTAGGCGATCAACCCGACGCCGCCGATATAATTCTTTTGAAGAATCATAACCACCGCCAACGGCACATAGACCGTGCCCGGTCCGAGGATCGGCAGGATATCCGCGACCGCCGTCACGAACGCGAACGCCAGCGGGTATTCGATACCGGTCACATAGAAGATGATCACCGCTTCGACAAAGGTGATCGCGTACAGGATCAGATAAGAGTGGATGAACCGCCTGACCATGTTGTAGGCGATGTGAAAGACCCTTCCGAGCAGATCGCGGTACTCCCCCGCCCTTCTGAGAAGCCGATCACGAATCGTCCCGAGTCGGTGCAGGAGAAAAACACTCATCGCGAAGGTGACGACCGCGAAGGTGACGGTCATCGGCACGGCGCGGAACACGGTCGTGACCGCCGACGACGCCATCGTCAAAAGATTGCCCGACAAAAGATTATCGCGGAGCGTTTCGAACAGCGCGGGAGACCGGATATAGTCCGAGATCAGATAGCGGTACTCCTGCATCAGGCTCAGCGCCTGCCGCAGGATCAAAAAGAGCAGAAAGCCGACCACCGCGAACACCACGAGGAAGATCAAGAGCGTCAGCGCGGTCGCGGCGAAGGTGGAGCGAAAACGAAACCGCGACCTAAGAAAGTCATACAGCGGCTTCATCACCACCGCGATCACGAGAGCGATCACGAACGGCAGGACATATTCCGCGAACCGCACCGCAACGATAAACAATAATGTATAGCACAGAAAAAAGACAAGCCGCGGCTTGTCGGAAAGAAAACGGATCTTCATGCCTTCACCTCAAGATTAGTGTAGACAAAAAACCCGATAAAATTCAAACGACAGGCCCCGTAAAGAGCCTGCCGTCTGAAAAACAGAAACCAAAATGCTTGGAAAATGTCGTATAAAGTTTTACTGCGGAGCGCGTCCGAGCAGGTAGTCTACCGAAACCTCGAGGATGTCCGCCAACGCTACCAGCTCTACGTCGGTCACGAAACGGATCTGACCCTCCAGCTTCGAGAGTCCCGAAGCGTTCATGTCAACACCGTTGACCTGCAGCTGAGCGAGCAACTCTTTCTGCTTCATTCCCTTCTTCTTGCGCGCTGCTTCAACGCGAGCGCCGACAAGGTTACGGTCGCCTAATTCCTGTTTACGAAGTCTCATTTTATCTCCCCAAATCTATCCGAATAATGATGATAATTTTCTTTTAAATAATTCCACGTGGAAATTCTTTAAACGTAAAAAGCTGATGTAAGTGTATTATAATACGTTATTCGAAAAAAAACAACCCTTTTTTGTAAGAAAATTTAAAATTTTGATACATTTTTCTGCTTTTCGTTACAACCATTTAATTTTTGCACAAGAAAAAGTATCAATTTTTGTAAACTTTTTCATGCCGCTTGTTGTTGACAAAAAGTGACATACTAGATATTGATTATAATACCTTTTTGCGCCTGTTCTTTCGATGATAAAAGCTCCCGATACGGGAGCTTTTATCAAAGGTCGAGTAAACCTGTAAGCCGGGTTCTGTATTAGGCAGTCATCTATCTTGGCCGCGCGTTGCCGCGACGGCTCGGTGCCACCTCCACGGGACAGCCGAGCAAGCTGATGTCCCTCCACGGTGTTGCTTCGGATAGGGTTTACACGGCGGCGACGTCTCCGCCGCCCCGGTGAGCTCTTACCTCACCTTTCCACCATCGCACTCCCCCGCCAAATTCCGGCAGAGGAATGCAGTTATTTTCTGTTGCACTTTCCCTGGGGTCGCCCCCGGCGGCCGTTAGCCGTTATCCTCGCTCTGTGAAGCCCGGACTTTCCTCGGACAGGGGCTTTCGCCCGTTGCCCGCGACTGCCCGGTTTACTCGAACCTTTATTATAATCGTAAGATCAGACTTTGTCAAACGTCTTTTTCACATCTTCGAGCAAAGCTGCCTTTTCGTTCGGCAGCTCTGAGCGGATGACCTTGTCAAGCAGCGTATCGAGCGTCTCGCCGATCACGATGCCCGAGGTCATACCGAGATGCAGCAGATCGGCGCCGCTGACCGCAAGCATCCTGAGATTGTAGCACTCGCCCGACAGGATGATACGGTCAAGCTCCCGCTCCACCGCCGCCAGGTTGCTGAGCTTTTCTTCTCTCAAATACGCCGACTGCGCGAGGATATCCGCGCGCTGGATCGTACAGATCCGCTTCATCCGATCCGCGCCGAGAATCCTCAGATAGCCTTTGAGCATCACGGGATCGGGCTTGAAGCGCTCGTCGTGATAGCGGATCATCAGGCAGACCTCTTCGCTGAACGCCGTCGGCATACACAGCCTGCGTAAGATCTCGCGGGTCATCTCCGCACCGATCTTCGGATGGTTCTTGTAGTGACAGACGCCGAATTTGTCGGTCGTCTGCGCCAGCGGCTTGCCGATATCGTGGAACAGCAGGGTCGTCCTAAGCAGCGGATCGGGCTCGACGTTCCTCACCGCGGCGACGATATGGCGGTAAACGTCGCGGTTATGATGCTTGCTGTGCTGTTCAAAATCAAAGGTGCCCTGCAGCTCGGGGATGAACACCGCGATCACCGTGCGGTAACGCCGCAGGATGAAATCGACCTGGTCGCCGCAGAGGAGCTTGAGCAGCTCGTCGCGGATACGCTCGGCAGCGATATCGTTCAAGAGCTTTCGTTGGCGCAGGATCGCTTCAGACGTCTTTTGCTCGATCGAAAAGCCCAACACCGACGCGAATCGCAGCGCGCGCAAAATGCGCAGGGCGTCCTCCGAAAACCGCTCCTCCGGCTCGCCGACACAGCGGATCACGCCGTAGGACAGATCCTGCTGACCGCCGTAGAGATCGACCAGCCCGTCTGTATCGTTGTACGCCATCGCGTTGACGGTAAAATCCCGCCGCGCCAGATCATCCCGGAGCCTGTCGGAAAACCGTACCTCGTCGGGATGGCGCGTGTCGCTGTACACGCCGTCGATGCGGTAGGTGGTGATCTCATACGGACGCTCGTCAAGGATCACCGCGATCGTACCGAAACGCTTGCCGACGGTCACGGTCTTGCAGTCCGAGAACACGCGCTCGATCTCATCGGGCAAAGCAGAGGTCGTAAAATCCCAGTCATGCGGCTGAAGTCCCAACAGGCTGTCGCGCACGCAGCCGCCCACGGCATAACAGCTGTAGCCGCTATCCCGCAGTCGGTCGATGATTAACTTGGCGTTTTCTGACAGTTTTACAGCCATAATGCACCTGCAGCGTCAATTTTTGTTGATACAAGGTTAGTATAACACCAAAGTTTTTCACTTACAATAGAAAAAGGCGGAATTCACCGCCTTTTTCACAATTATTTTCCGACGTTGATATCACCGCAGTCGTTAGTGATCGTGAGCGTCACATCGGCTTTCGGATCGTTCTGATTGATATTCAGCTTACCCAGATCGGTCTCTGCCTCGATACGGATACCCGCGGCATTGTTCACCGTGATCTCACCCAAGTCATCACTGATTGTTGAATTCTCGGTGATCTTCATCTCATCCACAGTGATATCACCGCAGTCGTTCTGCAGATCACAGCTTTTAGTCACGGTCCCGATCCTGAGATTGCCCAAATTCACATCAGCCTGCACGGTTTCAGCCTTTTCCAGCTCCACATCGCCGCAGTCGCTGCTGATAACAGCTGTCCTGACCTCTCCCGAAGTCACATTGCCGTAGTCACAGTCAATATCCAGAAACGCTTTCGGCAAAGCGCAGAGTGCCACATTGCCATAGTCGGATTCGACCTTGATGCCGTTTTCGTAATCCGACGGCAGGGAAATGACGATATTGTTTTTGACAACGTTCCAATTAAAGAAACGCTGTTTTTGCGGATAATCGATCGTTAATTTTCCGTCAGAGAAATTTACTGTAATATCTCTTTCGCTTTCACCGTAGGCGATCACATGCACTTTACCGTCTTTATTTTCTTCAAAAGAAACATCTCCGCATGCGGAATCGACGTCGATATCCGACACTTTCTCAAAGCTGTTGTCATATATGACTCTGTCGGCAACTCGCGGCACGATCCCGAACGACAGCGTGTTTCCGGCAAGCGAATAGACCATAAAGCCGAGCAGGAGCACTACGATCACGGATAACAATACGATGACGGTGATCAACAAGCCCTTATTCTTCATTCTGCTTTCCCTCCTTGAGCATAAAAATCACATTGACGATCTCGCGGATCAGTATATATACAATCCAAAGCATCCACGTGATGTGCCACGCCGAAGTCAAAAAGCTAATCAAAAGATAAATAATCAGTACACAAATACCGATAATATTCTTGACGCGTGTTTTCAGAGATTTTTCCTTCTTTTCCCGCGGCGTATCGGGAAACTTCGGCTTTGACATATAATGGCGGATAATCATTGCGGTCGCAAAAGCGATCATTAATAAGAAGATACCACTCATGACGATCGGATTGATCTGCAATACGGGAATACCGATCATCAGCACAACAACCGACGCAATATAAATGAAAACAGCAATACTGACCACCCGCGCGGATTTCTCGCGGAACTGCTGTTTTTTCAACGCGATCTCTTCAGGCGATTCCTCATTATCATTCAGCGCTTCGCTGACAGAGATTTCTGAATGATCCGATTTTTCACCTGTAAATAATTCTTCTGTAGAAATATGATACAATTCACATAAAGGTAATACCTTATCAAAGTCGGGCGTGCTCTGCCCTGTCTCCCATTTGGAAACTGTCTGACGGGTGACCGATAATCGCTCGGCAACCTCTTCCTGAGAGAGTCCTTCCGTCTTTCGGAGCTCAAAAAGGCGTTCTCCTAAATTCATTTTATCCTTCCTTTGCTGTTGTTTTCGCAAGCTCATCATAGCAGATTTCAGCGGTTGCTTCAATCGATTTCGGTTGGAAATTTGTCAACCAAAGTTAACATTTGCCATTTTAATTCTAAATTAGAAAGATAATAATTGACATTCCTCTAATAAAGCCGTTTTCCGATCACAGAAATACCTTCCTTTATTATTGCCTCCGTCGCGGAGAATACTACTGACGGAGCGTTTGCTCCGTGTGAATAAAGGAGGGACGTATGAATAAGTATATCAGATATGTTTGTTCCCTGCTGGCGGTCGTGATGTTATGTCCTGTCATCACCGCGTCGGCAGAGGAACAGCGAAGAACCGTGCACGTCGGCGGTATGCCGTTCGGACTGACGATGTACACGGGCGGCGTGATCGTCGTGAACGTGGATAAGAATGATGAATCTCCGGCATATGAAGCCGGGATCAGAGAGAATGACATCATCACCAAAGCGAACGGAGAAGCAATAGCGTCAAACGAACAGCTGCAAAGTATCATCCGATCAAGCGAAGGGGCGGATATCGAATTATCCGTCTTAAGAGGTAAGAGCCCGATATCCCTCAGTATCACCCCGGAGCTTGACGAGGAAGATCACTACACCGTCGGTATGTGGGTGCGCGATTCGACCGCGGGGCTCGGCACCATCACCTACTTTGACGAAAGCACCCATTCGTTCGGCGCGCTGGGACACGGTATCTGTGACCGTGACACAGGCATGCTCATGCCGCTGGGCAGCGGAAAGATCGTCAATGCCGAGATCACCTCGATCACCAAAGCAAAGAAAGGGATCGCGGGCGGTCTCAACGGCGATATGACGGATACCGTTATCGGTGAGATGACGCTGAACAACGGCTACGGCGTTTACGGCAGGTACACCGCTGAGCCGACGGGAGAAGAGATGCCCTGTGCCTTTGACAGCGACATCCGTACCGGCAGCGCGACGATCCTGTCGACCGTGGACGACGGCGGGATCGAAGAATACGCGGTCGAGATCGAGAATCTGAACCTTGAAAACAACAGCGGTCAGAACATGGTCATCCGCGTGACGGATGAAGAGCTGCTCGAAAAGACCGGCGGTATCGTACAGGGGATGAGCGGCTCGCCCATCATCCAGAACGGCAGACTGGTCGGCGCGGTCACACATGTTTTTGTCAACGCGCCCGACAAGGGCTACGGCATCACCATCGGCAACATGTTCTCCTGTTACGAGAAATACGGCGGACTGAAAGGATAGACCCCGCTCAGCCAAGGCGTGATCGGCATTTGCGAAATTTGTCGAAGATTTTTTTGGAAAAATTTTATGTTTTCTATTGCTAAATTTACCAATTTATGGTAAACTGGGTTCACAAAACGAAACAGGAGATGTAAAAATGACAGACAGAATCAAAATGCTGATGACGCAGGAACCGGCTGAAAATATGAGCGAAACCAAATCTACCTTTGAAAAGTACGGCATCACTGCGGATTTTTGTATCAAAGACGGTGAAGAGGTCATCACCCGCGTCTTAAGCGACAAACCCGATGTGGTGATCATGGACCTCTTCATGACCCATGTCGACAGCATCGGCGTCATGCGCGCCGTGCGTAAGCAAAAGCCCGAGAAGCTGCCGCTGTTCGTTGTGTACTCCGGCTTTGACAGCCCTGTCCTCGAGCGCGAGGTCATGAGCGCGGGCGCGACCTACTTTGTCCTAAAGCCCTTCAACCTCGGCGATCTGGCGGAAAATATCCTCCGCCTGAGTAAAAGACAGCGCCAAAAGTCGAAGGGAGGCATCCGCGCCGCGGGCTTTGACGGCTACAACATCGAGCTGAAGGTGACGGAGATCCTGCACCAGATAGGAGTTCCCGCCCATATCAAGGGCTACCATTATCTACGCGACTCCATCATCATGGCGGTCGAAAAGCCGGAGATCATCAACGCTGTCACAAAACAGCTCTATCCGTCTGTCGCAAAGAAATATGAGACTACCTCGTCCCGCGTCGAGCGAGCGATCCGTCACGCGATCGAGGTCGCATGGGATCGCGGCGACGTCGAGGTGCTCAACGGCTACTTCGGCTATACCATCCAGGGCAGCCGCGGTAAGCCCACCAACAGCGAGTTCATCGCGATGATCTCGGATAAGCTGAGGTTACAGATGAAAACCGCGTAAGAGTTTTAATGAAATCGGAGCTGTCACGGATTATCCGCGGCAGCTCTTCCTTATTTGACAGGAAACTACAACAAACTGTATAATCGATTTTTTACAAAGATAGAATTTACAAATTGTATTATGGCGGTAACATCTGTCAAATAAAAAATGATTGATAGTCCCCGTCAAATAAAAAATGATTGATAGTCCCCGCTCAGTTGCGCCCTGCGTGCGCACGAGCGATGGGTAGACGAAAGCGCGCTTGGTGCGCACGCTTTCTTGTTGACAGAAAACCTATTGAAATGTTATAATTGATACAGATTTGAAAAGGCGGTGAAGATATGGCTTTTGATACCTTTGACGAAGGCATCAGCTTAGGCGGGATGCGTTCCAAAACCGAGATACGTACGCTGATCTGTTATCTCTATAAAAGCGTCGGGCTGCCGATGACCAAGGATTCTGTCGTCAACGCGCTGATGGAGAAGGGCTTGGCGAACTACTTTGAGACCAGCTCGAGCTTCGACGACCTTGTCCGCAACGGCAACATCAAGATGACGGACGAGGACAAAAAACTGTACTTCATCACCGAAAACGGCGATATGATCGCGACCCAGCTTGAGGATACCCTCGCCCCCACCGTCAAGGAAAGGGCGATCGAATGTGCCTTGAGCCTCTTAAAGCGCGAACAGATCGAGAGCAACAACAAGGTCACCATCTCGAAAGCCGAGAACGGCTACACCGTGACCTGCCGTATCTCGGGCGGCGATATGGAGCTGCTGAGCTTCTCGCTCTATGTCCCCGATATCAACCAAGCTAGGCTGATCCGCAAGAACTTCTACAAGGATCCCGACATGTTCTACTCGGTGATGATCGCGATGCTCACGCGCAACAAACGCTCTGTCACGGAGATCCTCGACGAACTGGGGTCGGTGATATAACTAATGAGGAATTAGGAGTTGTGGGAAACGCTTCGTGTTTTAGATTCCTATAGGATCTCAACGCCCGATCATTCTATGAAACAGTCATTGCGAAGCCCCTTTAGGGGCTGTGGCAATCTCAACCACTAACATTCCTAACTCCTTAAAACGCCGACAGCAGCACCAACAACGCGACCCCGGGCACACCGCCCGCGATCGATGTGCACAGCGTCAAAAGCGTAAACGGGATATAGACCCCCGTAAACCCCGCGAGAAGATCGACGCCGCACAGCGTCAGCACACCCAACAGCATAGACAGAAAAGCCCGTTTGAAGGGCTTTTTCTTTTTGGCGGCAAAGTGGATGAAGGAAAAGACTAAAAATGTTCCGATGACACAGATGATAACAGACAACATAGCGACTCCAACAAAAAAGGACTACCGGAAAACTCCGATAGTCCATTTTATGTTGGTTGATGTACAAATATTATTCTGCGGTCGCGGCAGTTTCGTCCACAACATCGGTGACCGCGGTATCAGCGGTATCAACAGCTGTGTCAGCGGGCGTCGTGAAGTACGCGATGATGTTCAGCGCCAGTACGACGACAACAAAGCCGACCGCAAACCACTTGGTCGCGCGGGAAAGGAACGCGTCATAGGAACGCGCCTTGTTCTTAGAGAAGAAAGTATCCGCACCGCCGGATACAACGCCGATGCCCTGCTGGTTGCCTTCCTGGAGAATGATCACAATGATCAGTACCACAGAAGCGATCAAAAGCAGTGCTCCCAAAATAATCTCAACAACTGACATATTATATCTTCCTTTCAAAAGCGATTATCTCAAATGCAAAGATAATTGTATCATAACAATGACAAGATTGCAAGCATTTTTTCAGAATATCGGCAAATTTATCCTCTACGCTCAATTTTGGGGCTTTCCGATGCCGTCGGGCGCGTTCATCCCGAGATCATAACGCTGGATCCATGTCGCGTCGATACAGGAAACATCCCCGTCCGCGTCAACATCCGAGAGCTTCTGAGATACCGCGTCCATCTCGTCGAGCTCCGCTAAGTACCTTTGAATGACGGTCGCGTCGACGACGTTGGCGATCCCGTTGCCGTCGGCGTCGCCGAGTATCGCCACGTCGCGTCGGCTGTAATAGGAATCGAGCATTTTCAGTCTCTCAAAAACGTTGTAATTAAAATGATAGGCGATGATATCGCCCGCGTTCGCGATCGCCGTACACAGGTGGTAGAAGATCGCCGTTTCCCCATCGTCAAATTCGGTGAGCTTGTCGGCGTCGACGACCGGCATCAAGGTCTGTACCAAAGGGCGGATCAAGGCGGTGATCTTCTCAAAATCCTCATCGCCGATCGGTTTGCCGTCACGTTTCACGACGGCATCGATATTATCCGTCACCAGCTTCACGATACTGTTGACGGTCGTCTCGGAGGTCGTATCGAAAAGAACCTGTACCGCTGTCGAGATGAGGCAAGGATCGTTTTGTATCTCTTTCCCGACCGCCTGAGCAAATTCCATCAGCGCCGTGCGATCCTCCTGCGATAGGCTGAAAAACATCTCGACAAAATCGCTGACGGGCTCTTCCAGAATCTCGGCGTAGGTCCGGCGATCAATCTTCTCGCCCAAAAGTTCCGTCAATTCGCTCACAAACGCGGAAAGGTTGGTTTCGCGGAAATCCTGCAAATGCGGATCCGTCAACGCGAAACGCTTGGACATGATCGTCGCATTCGTATCGCCGATCTCGAGATCGACGCCGTTGCGCTCCGCCGGCCATACCGCCGGATAGACCGCGGGGATCGGATCGTTGCTGTCGATGAAATTATGGATATTCTCAAACGCTGCAGGGCTGTCGGTACAGCGAGGCGCTTCGTAGGTATAGACGTAGACGTCATCCTCCGTCGTCGCAAAAGAGTCGAGGTTTTCGTTCAGCGTCCTGCCGACCAGATTCGCGACCGCGCCGGAACGGCTGTAGCCGCTGACCCAGTATTTGGCATGCTTGATGCCGCGGCTCAGCAGATAGGCGCCGATCCTCTCGACCACCTTGTCAGCGGCGTCGGAAAAGCCGGTTATATCGCCGGAGACCCCGGCGAGAAAGTTAGCCGCCCACTCGGTTTCGTAATCGTCGCCGCGGATCATCACCGCGATCACGGGAACACCGTCCACGGTCTTTCTGCCGATCAGTGTACCGATGCTGTCAGCTGTCATCACATCGAGCTCCTCGGCGACAATGTCGCTGAAACCGATATGCTTCAAGATCGTTGAAAACGCCGTTGCGGGATCGTCCGCTCGATTTCTGAGGTAGAACGTCGACAGAGCGGACATCGTCACTAAATGTTCGTTGACCTCCTTGCCGGAGGTACGGAAATAATCGTCGCTGTAGTAATAGGTCTGCTCCTGCCAGTCGGAACCGAACGGTCCGCTGATCTTGACGCTGCCAATGATAACATCCTCTGTTTCGGCGGCTGTCGCGCCGATCGAAACGCTGCCGAAGATCAGCAAGAGAGCCAGAAATGTGCACAGCCATCTTTTTAATGCTTTCAAGAGAACAACTCCTTTTCAACGCAGTCGATTAGTATTATATGATAGAAAGCTGCTGGGCTTCATCCTCCGCTGAGGGCAAAGCGCCTGCCGCGGGCAAGGTACGGGTACGATAGCGCGAGGGTTTAGAGAATCTGCCCTCGTCATACGGCTCGATCTTCATCACGCGGTGACCCTTTCTGAGCTTCATGACCGCTACGCCCTGGGTGTTCTTAGTGGTCTTGGGAGCGATCGCGCCGCTGTGGAAGAGCAGCATGCGTCCTGCCGAGGATGTCAAGAGGAACTCACGGTCGGTCTTGGTGAAGTCGATACCGGCGAGCGGAGCTTTGTCCGAATAGGCGTTGATCAGCTTCTTGCGGTTGGTCTTGGTCTCGTAACCCGCAAGCGGGACTTTGGCTACCTTGCCGTTTTCAAAAGCAAAGAGCAGATAGCCGCTGTAGTCCTTGGTCTTGAGGACAAAGACCGCTTTCTCTCCCTCGTCCATACCCAGACGCGCCGGGATATACTCGCCGAAGGCGCTCGCCTTGGTATCGGCGATCTCACTGACCTTGGTCTTGTATACTTGACAGCGGTCGGTGAAGAACAACAGATCGGTGTTGTTGGTGGTCTCGGTGGTATAGACGATCTCGTCGTCCTCTTTGAGCTTTTGCTCACCGCTCATCCTAAGGCTCTGCGGCGTGATCTTCTTGAAGTAGCCTTCTTTGGTAAAGAACAGGTGGACGGGATAATCGGGGATCTCTTCCTCGACGTTGACGTCGGCGGGGATATCTTCGACGTGGAGCAGGGGGCACTGTCGGTCCTTGCCGTACTTTTCAGCGACCTCTTTGAGCTCCTTGACGATGATCGTCTTGACACGCGCCTTGGAGTTCAGGATCGCTTCCAAGTCCTCGATATCCTTGATCAGCTGTTCGATCTCGGCGGTACGCTTGAGGATGTACTCGCGGTTGAGGTGACGCAAGCGTATCTCGGCAACATACTCCGCCTGGATCTTGTCGATACCGAAGCCGATCATCAAGTTCGGGATGACCTCAGCTTCTTCCTCAGTCTCGCGAACGATCTTGATCGCCTTGTCGATGTCGAGGAGGATCAGCTTCAAGCCCTCTAAGAGATGGAGTTTGTCTTTCTTTTTATTGAGGTCAAAGTAGGTGCGGCGGCGGATACATTCGATACGGAACGCGATCCACTCGCCGAGGATCTCCCCTACCCCGAGCGTCATCGGCACGCCGCCGATCAGCACATTGAAGTTGCAGGAGAAGCTGTCCTCGAGGGTAGTCAGCTTAAAGAGCTTTTGCATCAGCTTGTCGGGGTCTGTACCGCGTTTGAGGTCAATGGTGATCTTCATACCGTCGAGGCCTGTCTCGTCGCGGATATCGGAGATCTCCTTGATCTTGCCGTTCTTGACGAGGTCGATGACCTTCTCGATGATGACCTCGGTAGTGGTCGTCGGCGGGATATGGGTGATGTCGATACAGTTCTCTTTTTTGTCGTACTCGTAGATCGAGCGAACCTTGATCGAACCGCGACCCGTGCGATAGACCTCGCGGATCGTCTCTTCGTTATAGATGATCTGCGCGCCGCCCGAGAAGTCGGGTGCGGGCAGGGTCGAGATGATGTCATGATCCTTGTCGCGGATCAGCGCTGCGGTCGTCTCACAGATCTCGCGCAGGTTGAAGGAACAGATGTTGCTCGCCATACCGACCGCGATACCGGTGTTGGCGTTGACCAGCACCGACGGGAAAGACGCGGGCAGGAGGGTCGGCTCCTTCATCGTGTTGTCATAGTTGTCGACAAAATCAACGGTGTCCTTGTCGATGTCCTTGAACAGCTCGTTACAGATAGGATCGAGCTTTGCTTCGGTATAACGCGAAGCCGCCCACGCCATATCGCGCGAGTAGAACTTACCGAAGTTGCCCTTGCTGTCGACATAGGGGTGCAGCAGCGCTTCATAGCCGCGGCTGAGGCGCACCATCGTATCATAGATCGCGCTGTCGCCGTGAGGGTTGAGCTTCATGGTCGCGCCGACGATGTTCGCCGACTTGGTGCGCGCGCCCTTTAAGAGTCCCATGTTGTACATCGTGTACAGCAGCTTGCGGTGCGAGGGCTTGAAGCCGTCGATCTCGGGGATCGCGCGGGACATGATGACGCTCATGGCATAGGGCATGAAGTTCTCTTCGATCGTCGACGCGATACGCTGTTCGACGATATCCCCCGCGCCGGCGATCACGCCGTTTGCGATCGGTTTTATCTTAGGTTGTTTTGTCTGTTTTTTCTTAGCCATATGGTATTTCCTTATGAAATGTTATTCAACGCCCCTCGTCAGAGGGGGCGTTGGAAAGTACGCTGCTCTTAAGGGAGAAACAGCTATCACGAAACATCCAGATTATCGGTATAATTCGCGCCGAATTCGACGATGTAGTCCTTGCGTCCCTGTAAATTGTCGCCCAAGAGCACATCAAAGATATGCGCCGTGCGCTCGACGTCATCGGGCATGACCTTGATCAGACGGCGGGTCTCGGGGTTCATCGTCGTGAGGCTCATCATATCGGGTTCGTTCTCGCCGAGACCCTTGGAGCGCTGGATGGTGAATTTGCCGTTGCCGATCTCGTTGAGGTACTTTTCCTTTTCCGCCTCGGTATAGGCGAAATAGACCTTGTCTTTGGTCGTGATCTCATACAGCGGCGATTCCGCGATATAGACCTTGCCCTCTTTGATGAGGTCGGGGGTCAGACGGTAGATCATTGTGAGCAGCATCGTGCGGATATGGAAGCCGTCGACGTCGGCGTCGGTACAGATGATGACCTTGTTCCAGCGCAGGTTGTCGATGTTGAAGGCGTTGATATCCTTTTTCTTCGACTTACTCTTCCCCATATCGACCTGCACGCCGCAGCCGAGGATCTTGATTAGATCGGTAATGATCTCGCTCTTGAAGATACGGTCGTAATCGACCTTTAAGCAGTTGAGAATCTTGCCGCGGATCGGCATGATCGCCTGGAAATCGGGGTTTCGCGCCTGTACGCAAGCGCCCTTCGCCGAATCGCCCTCTACGATGAACAGCTCGCGCTCGTCGACGTTTTTGGATCGGCAGTCGGTGAACTTCGCGATCTTGGCGGTGATGTCGATCTTGGCGGTGAGGTTCTTTTTGATATTGATACGCGTTTTCTCGGCGCTCTCACGCGAACGCTTGTTGACCAATACTTGATTCGCGATCTTGTCCGCCTCGATCGGGTTCTCGATGAAGTAGACCTCGAGCTGTTTTTTGAGGAAGTCGGTCATCGCGTCCTTGATACCCTTGTTGGTGATCGCGAGCTTTGTCTGGTTCGCGTAGGAGGTCACCGACGAGAAGGAGGAGATGACGATCACCAAACAGTCGGCGATATCATCGTACTTGATCTTGCTCTCGTTTTTATTATACATGCTTTTGCTTTTCAGATAGCTGTCGATCTGATAGACAAAGGCGGTTTTGACCGCCAGATCGGGTGAGCCGCCGTGCTCCAGCCACGAGGAGTTGTGATAGTACTCCGTCAGGTTGACCTTGTTGGAAAACGCCAAAGCGACGTTGATCTTGCACTTGTACTCGTCCTTGTCGTCGCGGTCGCGGCACATGCGCTCTCCGCTCCAGCTCTGGACGGTCGTAAGCGCGTCATCACCGATCAGCTCAGTGACATGGTCGGCGATACCGTTCTCATAATAGAATTCTTCAACGTCAAAGGAACGTCCCGCCTGCTGACGGAAAATGAACTTGACGCCGGGGTTGACGATCGCCTGGCGGCGGAGCATCTCGGTGAAAAATTCCTTTTCCATCTTGATCTCGGTGAAAACCTCGAGGTCGGGTTTCCAGCGGATCTTGGAGCCGGTATCTCTGCCGCTGTAGTCGGCGGATTGCAGACCGCCGATATTCTCGCCCTTTTCAAAGTGCAGGGTATATTTTTTGTGATCGCGTTTGATCTCGGCGTCCATATACTCGGACGCGAACTGGGTCGCGCAAAGTCCCAAGCCGTTGAGACCGAGAGAAAATTCGTAGTTGCCGCCGCTGTCGTTGTCGTACTTGCCGCCCGCGTAGAGGGTGCAGAACAGCAGCTCCCAGTTGTATTTATCTTCGTTTTGATTGTATTCTACGGGAATACCGCGGCCGTGATCCTCGATCTCGATCGAGCCGTCGTTGTAGGCGGTGAGGACGATCTCCTTGCCGTAGCCCTCGCGCGCTTCATCGATGGAGTTCGACAGGATCTCGAACACGCTGTGCTGACAGCCCTCGATACCGTCGGAGCCGAAGATGACCGCGGGACGCTTGCGCACCTGGTCGGGTCCCTTCAAGACCTTGATATCGTCGTTGCTGTATACAGGTTTTTTCTTTGCTTTTGCCATAGTTTCACCTTGGTTTCTGTATTTCTGCCTCCCTTTGGTAAAGGGAGGTGGGCTCGCGTTAAGCGAGCTCGGAGGGATTGTACAAATAGAGCAAAGCGACCGACCAAATAAAATGGTATCTCGCTAACGCTCGGTCAAATATTCAATCCCTCACCCGCTCCCGCAGGAGCTCCCTTTACCAAAGGGAGCCTTTATTTAATCCCTTTTAGCTTCTTGATCTGATCGCGCAGGAACGCCGCGTGCTCGAATTCGAGCAGCTTAGACGCTGCCTGCATCTCTTTCGTCAGCTGTTTGATCATCTCATGCCGCTGTTCGCGTGACATCCTGCCGACAAGCTCCATTTCGTCGTCGGTGTGGGTCGAGATCTCGATGATGTCGCCCACCTTCTTGATGATAGTCTGCGGCGTGATGCCGTGATCCTCGTTATACTTTTGCTGGATGCCGCGGCGGCGGTTGGTCTCGACGATGGTGTTCTTCATGCTGTCCGTCACACTGTCGGCGTACATGATGACCATGCCGTCGGCGTTTCTGGCGGCACGACCTACCGTCTGGATCAGCGAACGTTCGGATCTGAGGAAGCCTTCTTTATCCGCGTCGAGGATCGCCACAAGACTGACCTCGGGGATATCCAAGCCTTCTCTGAGCAGGTTGATACCGACCAGTACGTCGAACTTGCCCAGTCGCAGATCGCGTACGATCTCCATACGCTTGACGGTGTCGATATCGTGGTGCATGTACCGCACCTTGATGTCCATGCTCTCAAGGTACTCGGTCAGATCCTCCGCCATCTTCTTGGTGAGGGTGGTGACCAGCACACGCTGACCCTTTTCGGTACGCATGTTGATCTCGGAGATGAGGTCGTCGAGCTGCCCCTCCGTCGGTCTGACGGAGATCTCGGGGTCGAGCAGTCCCGTCGGTCGGATGATCTGCTCCGCGATGACGGCGCTTTTCTCCAGCTCCAGATCACCGGGGGTCGCGCTGACGAACACTGCTTGATTGAGCCGTTCATAGAACTCGTCGAAGTTCAGCGGACGGTTATCATAGGCGGACGGCAGGCGAAAGCCGTAGTCGATCAAGCTCTTTTTGCGCGCGTGATCGCCGCCGTACATGCCGCGCACCTGCGGCAGGGTCACGTGGCTCTCATCCACAAAGAGCAAAAAATCCTTCGGGAAATAATCGAGCAGAGTGAACGGCGCTGATCCGGGCGCTCTGCCCGACAATACGCGCGAGTAGTTCTCTACGCCGGGGCACATGCCGATCTCCTGCAGCATCTCGATATCATAGTGAGTGCGCTGTTCGATGCGCTGAGCTTCGAGCAGCTTACCATTTTCACGGAAATATTTTAAGCGTTCTTCCAGCTCCCGTTCGAGCTCCGCGATCGCGCGGGTCATCTTGTCGCCGTCGACGATATAGTGCGAAGCAGGATAGATCGCGGCATGGCGCAGGTTGGCGATCAGCTCGCCCGTCAGCGGATTGATCTCCGTGATACGGTCGATCTCGTCACCGAAGAACTCGACGCGGATCACGCGGTCGGAGGACGCTGCCGGGAAGATCTCTACGATATCGCCGCGCACGCGGAACTTGTCGCGAACAAAGTTGATGTCGTTGCGCTCATATTGCAGCTCGATCAGCTTTCGGATCAGATCGTCGCGGCTTTTCTCCATTCCGGGGCGCAGGGAGATCACCATGTTGCGGTAATCGATCGGATCGCCCAGCGAATAGATGCAGGAAACGGAAGCGACGATGATGACGTCCCGCCGCTCTGAAAGCGCCAAGGTCGCACTGTGGCGCAGCTTGTCGATCTCGTCGTTGATCGCGGAATCCTTTTCGATATAGGTATCGCTCTGAGGGATATACGCCTCAGGCTGGTAATAATCATAGTAGGAAACAAAATACTCGACCGCGTTCTCGGGGAAAAACTCCTTGAACTCGGAGCAGAGCTGCGCGGCAAGCGTTTTGTTATGCGCCAAAACCAAGGTGGGACGGTTCACCTGCGCGATGATGTTCGCCATCGTAAAGGTCTTGCCGGAACCGGTAACGCCCAAAAGCGTCTGCTCCCGATG
Organism: uncultured Ruminococcus sp.; assembly: GCA_902790985.1. Classification (GTDB taxonomy): domain Bacteria; phylum Bacillota; class Clostridia; order Oscillospirales; family Acutalibacteraceae; genus Ruminococcoides. The sequence goes on along the minus strand of CADAUE010000034.1, from coordinate 958 downwards.
ACCGGCGTTGATGCTGTCCACCAGCGTCTTGATGGCGGCAGGCTGATCGCCCGTCGGCTGATATTCAGATACAAGCTTAAACTGATCCAAGTGTCGTCATCCTTTATTTTCAATTCACAAACCCAGACTTTCAAACAAGCCCGATTCCGCCATAGACACACAGTCGTGATCGGCTACAATAAAATGGTCGACCAACGTCACGTCAACCAGTCTCAAAGCCTTGACCATTTCGACCGTCGCCTCTACATCCTCTCGTGACGGCAAAGCTACGCCGCTGGGATGACTGTGCGCGATAAACGCGTAGACCGCGCCGTAGTTGAGCGCCAGCGTCACGATCTCACGCACCGAGAAATTCGCGGAGTTGAAATCGCCGTGGGCGATCATGCCGCTGTAGACCTCTTTCCCCTTCTTATCCAAAAGCACCAAAAGCACATTCTCTGTTTCTTCATAGCCGATGAACTTATTGATGACGTACTTCGGCATCTGATCGAACTGAAGGATCTTCTGCGGATTCTGGTATTTATCGACAAGATACAGGCGCGAAACGTCGGGAAACAGCTTCAGATACAGCGCTTGATGCTCCGTCAGTCCGGCGTCTTTCAGCGATTCTGCCGATGCGTCGAGCACCGCCGACAGTGATCCGTAACGATCAATCAGTCGCTTGGCGATATCGTTCGTGTTCCTCTGAGGGATCGCGTAATACAGGAGGACCTCCAGCACTTCATGCGGCTCGAAAACGTCTAATCCATGCGCTGCGAGCTTCTTCTTCATTCGCGAGCGGTGGCCGCTGTGATCGGCTTTCTGCATCATGACACCCCCATTATCGTTACCAAACCCTATATGTAGCCATTATATAGTGATTTTACCACAAATTGTGGTAGATTGCAACAATTATGAAAGGATTTTAACCGCAATAAGCGCTGTTGATACAAGACTTTGGAGCTTTATATTCTAAACA
>CADAUE010000033.1 GCA_902790985.1 uncultured Ruminococcus sp. | reverse complement strand
CCCGGTATGCAGGGTGGTCCTCTGATGCACATCATCGCGGCAAAGGCGGTCTGCTTCAAGGAAGCCATGCAGCCCGAGTTCAAGGCGTATGCCGAGCAGGTTGTCAAGAACTGTAAGGCGCTCGCCGAAGGTCTGCTCAGCCGCGGTCATAAGCTCGTATCCGGCGGTACGGACAACCATGTCATGCTGATGGATCTGCGTGAGGACGGCGTGACCGGCAAGGATCTGGAGCACAACCTTGACGAGGTGCATATCACCGTCAACAAGAACACCATCCCCGGCGAGCCGCTTTCTCCGTTCGTTACCTCCGGTATCCGTATCGGAACCGCCGCTGTGACGACCCGCGGACTCAAGGAAGAGGATATGGACGTCATCGCCGAGTGTATCTCTCTGGTCATCAAGGACTTTGAAGGCAACAAAGAGACCGTCAACGCTAAGGTAGCGGCTCTGTGCGAAAAGTATCCGCTGTATCAGTAATAGTGTCATTCCGAGGAGCGCAGCGACATGGGGATCTCCCAGTCATAGAAGCTGTGCTCCTCTTTGGTAAACCGGTAGCAAATCTTTGTGGGATCACCACAGCCCCTGCGGGCTTTGCAATGATATGATAGGAGGAAAGTCATGAACACCCCCCTTGCCGACCGTCTGCGTCCCGAAAGTCTTGACGACATCGTCGGACAAAAGGAGCTGTTAGCTCCGGGCAGACCGCTTCGAAAGATCATCGAGAGCGGTACGATCCCCAACTTGATATTCTACGGGCCTTCCGGCGTCGGCAAAACGACTCTCGCGTCCTATATTGCGCGTATCACCAACCGCTCTTTCAAGAAGCTCAACGGCACCACTGCCTCCACCGCCGATATCAAGGAGATCGTATCCTCCCTCAACACCTTCGAGGGCTTGAACGGCGTACTGCTCTATCTCGACGAGATCCAGTATCTCAACAAGAAGCAGCAGCAGACCCTGCTCGAGTTCATCGAGAACGGTTCGATCACCTTGATCGCGTCCACCACCGAGAACCCCTATTTCTATATCTACAACGCGATCCTTTCGCGCTCGACGGTGTTCGAGTTCCGACCCGTAGAGCCGCAGGAGGTGCTGAAAGCCGTTGATCGCGCGATCCGTGTTCTCAGCGAGGAAAAGGGCAAGGAGATCGTCTTTTCCGAAGAGGCGAAAGCGCATATCTGTTCCGCCTGCGGCGGCGACGTCAGAAAGTCGCTCAACGCGGTAGAGCTATGTGTTTTGGCGGGCGACGGGGAAGAGGTCGTCACCGTGGATGAAGCATTAGCGAAGTCCCTGACCCAGCGATCCGGCGCGCGTTATGACCGCGACGGCGACGCTCACTACGACGTGATCTCCGCCTACCAAAAGAGTATGCGCGGCTCTGACGTCGACGCGGCGCTGTTCTATCTCGCGCGTCTGGTCGAAGCCGACGATCTGATCTCCGCGTGCCGCCGACTGGTTGTCTGCGCGTGTGAGGACGTCGGTCTTGCCTATCCCCAGATCATCCCGATCGTCAAGTCCTGTGTGGATATTGCGATGCAGGTCGGTTTTCCCGAGGCGCGCATCCCGCTTGCCGATGCGGTCATCATGGTGTGCCTCGCGCCTAAGTCCAACTCGGGTGTGAACGCGATCTCCGCGGCGCAGGAGGATGTGAGAAAGGGGCTCGGTCAAGTCGTTCCGCGGCAATTGCAGAACGTCCATGCCGACGGAGAGGAACGCGACGTAAAGGGTCAGCATTATCTCTACCCCCATAGCTACCCCAACCACTGGATCTACCAGCAGTACCTGCCCGACGACGTCAAGGATCACGTTTATTATCAGTTCGGTGAGAATAAGACCGAACAGGCGTACAAGACGTACTGGGAAAAGCTCAAAAAAGGTTTGTAGAAAATGCACATGGATTACTTCCGTGATTTGTGCAAATAAAACAGAAAACCCTGCCGTGGCGAAGAATCACCCTCGTCACGGCATTTTTTTGCGTATTTTTATGGTGTAAATTGAACAAAAAACCGGAGAAAATTTATACAAGCTAAATGTCTTTATATTTCGTAATAAGAAAATAAAATTTTACATATTTATGTATAATATCAATAACTAGGATTTAGGAACTAGTTAAAATTAACATGAAAAGGAGGGAACTATCATGAGAGCATCAGGTAAGCTGACAAGACGCGCTGTCGCTGTGACGCTGTGTCTTGCCCTGCTCGTATCGATGTTGGCTTTCACAATGGCGGTCAACGCCGCCGAGACCGACGTCGCCGACACGAGCGCAGATACCTACTACCTGTGGGGTGAGAACACCAATTCTCCCAACTTCAACGGAACAACTCCGACGGGTACCTTTACTTATGATAGCTCGAAAGGCTACTACTACTATGATCTGACAGGATCAAGCGGCGACTACTGCTTCGTGGTTTCGAAGATCTCGAATTCTGCGGATTACGCAGTCAAGACTCCCGCTGTCCAGAAGATCGCCAGCGCAGGTTCCTACTACCTGTCTGCCGGCAACTATCATGGCTTCAACTGCATCCATCTGTGGAACCCGAGCGGTGACGCCATCCGTATCAGCTTCGCTTCCGAGACAGCCGGTCTGACCGCTGTCAAAGCGGGCACCGAGGCTGCTACCACTGCGCCCACCAGCGCACCCGCTACCCAAAAGCCTACTTCCGGCGGCGGCACTACCCCCACCACCGCTCCCACACCTACTCCCACCCAGGGTGGTTCCACTACCGGCAAGAGCTATGTCTACTGTGAGAACGAGGCGGGCTGGTCGTCTGTTACCGCTTATATGTGGAACAGCGGTACGGATTCGAACAAGTCGTGGCCCGGCGCCGCGATGACCAACATCGGCGGCAACATCTGGCGCTATGAGCTGCCGAAGAGCTATGCTAACATCATCTTCAGCAACAACGGTCAGTCCCAGACTACCGATCTCACCTTCCCAGGTGCAGGCTACATCTATAACAACAGCACCAAGGAGTGGGATATCTACGATACCTCGCCTCTGCAGGTATCTTTATTCACCACCGATATGGAGTCTCCCCAGTACAACGGCGTAGGCATCACCCTCTCCGCTTTGGCTCAGGGACAGGGAACCGTCTACTACAAGTTCTCCTACACTCTTGGTTCCTCCACCGTGACTCTGTCCGATTACAGCACGGCGAACCAAGTACAGTGGATCCCGAACGCGGCAGGTACTTATACATTGAATTATGAGTTCCGCGACGCTGCCGGCAACACCAACAAGCGTACCAAGAGCTTTACCATCGAAGACGGATTGTCCTCTGTTGCTCCTTATATCAAGACCGTATCTCCCTCTTCCGGCGAGATCCAGAACGGCAAGGCGGTCAGCGTGAAGGTCAACGCAGGCGGCGGTATCACCGGTACCAACCTGCTCTTCTACAAGTATACCGTCAAGAACGCTTCCGGCTCGATCGTGAACGTTCCTTACTATACCTTAAAGAACACCTACAGCTTTACACCTACCTCTACCGGCGCTTACAGCCTCACGGTAGACGTACAGGGCTCTGACAACAAGACTGTTGAGCGCACCTACAACTTCACCAGCGTAGGTACCATCACCCCGACCCAGGCTCCCGAGACCCAGGCTCCGCAGCAGCCCACCCAGGCTCCGACCCAGCCCGCTACTCAGAAGCCTACCGAGAAGCCCGTTCCGACTCAGCCCGCTACGGTGGAGCCTACCGAGGCCCAGACCCCCGTACTGTACGGCGACGCCGATGATGACGGCGTAGTCACGATCTTTGACGCGACATGGATCCAGCGCTACGACGCAGGTTTCCCGCTCAGCAATCCGCTCAATATGCTCAACGCTGACGTTGACGGCAACGGAACGGTCAATATCTTTGACGCGACATGGATCCAGAGATACGACGCGGGACTGATCACGAAGTTCCCCGCAGAACAGTAAGGAGGTAACAGAACATGAAAAAAATGTCTCGTATTCTGGCGCTCTTGATGTGCCTTGCGATGATCTTCTCTGTTGCCGTTATCTCCGCACAGGCTGCTGATGAAGATGTCGCGGATGTTGCTGCCGATGAAGAGATCGCCGAGACCGGCGCGGACAGCATCATCATCCATGTAGAAAGCAAAGACAAGGTTCCCTACATCTACTACTGGAACGCCCTCCCCACCAACAAAGAGAGCACCTATCCCGGCGAGAAGATGTCGCTCGATCCGAGCCAGACCGGTTCTACTTGGTACACCTATACTTTCAGTAACACTTCTAAGATCAACTTCCTGCTGACCGACGGTACCTCCACCTCCAAGGACGGCCAGATCTCGAACGAGCTGACCCGTACCGCGGGCGAGTGGTGGTACAGAAACGGCCGCTTCAGCAAGAAGAATCCTTATGAAGCGGATGATTACACCTGCGTTGATATGCGTCAGGACACCATCTACTTCGTCATCACCACCCGCTTCTATGACGGCGATACCGGCAACAACGTTCACTGCTGGGATGATAAGCAGGCGAACAACCCCGATTCCGACCCCGCGTGGCGCGGCGACTTCAAAGGTCTTGCCGACAAGCTCGACTACATCAAGGCGCTGGGCTTCTCCGCGGTATGGATCACTCCGGTCGTCGAGAACGCCTCCGGTTATGACTACCACGGCTACCATGCCCTCGACTTTTCTAAGGTCGACCCCCGCTACGAGAGCTCTGACTTCACCTATGAGGATCTGATCGCCGCGGCGCATGAAAAAGGCATGAAGATCGTACAGGACGTTGTATGGAATCACACCTCCAACTTCGGTGAGTCCCACATGGCGCCTCTGTTCACCAAGGACTATGACGCTGACCTCGCCAACATCGAGGAGTGCATGATTCCCACCAAGGCCCTGCTCGATTACAACAACGTCAAGACCGCGCAGGAGTATTACAATCTGAAGCCCCAGCAGCAGTATGACTCCCGTCTGCAGCTGATGAAGCAGACCCAGGGCTTCACCGATATGGTATCTTATGACAAGGTAGCTAACCCCAACAACTACTACCACAACGGTTATTTCGCAAGCCTGAACTGGGATGACTGGACCTGTAAGTTCTGTCAGATCGCGGGCGACTGCGTCGACCTGAACACCGAGAACAAGGCGGTAGCGGATTACACCGTAGACGCCTATGCCCAGTACCTCGATATGGGCGTCGACGGCTTCCGTGTCGATACCGTCCGCCATATCCCCAGACTCTCTCTGAACAAGTGGTACAACGACCAGATCAACGCCGCTGCTAAGGCTTCCGGCAACAACAACTTCTACATGTTCGGTGAGGTTTGCTGCCGTTACAGCCAGACTTGGTACCGCGGCAACGCCGCGGAGTCCGTCCAGTTCTATACATGGGATGATTCCGCCGCTGACCTCGCGAAGCTGTCCGAGTCTACCGATGCTGCTACCATCAAGAACAACATCCAGAACGCCATCACCTACAGTGAGAACCACGTCAGCACCACCGGTCAGCCGACTTCTCAGAACGCGTTCCTCAACGGTATCAGCTATCGTACTCCCGACTATTCCAAGAACTCCGGCATGGGCGTCATCGACTTCACCATGCACTGGCAGTTCGATTCCGCTTCCGGCGCTTACAGCGCGGCTCTCGGACAGGATCAGTACAACAACGACGCTACCTGGAACGTCACCTATGTTGAGTCCCATGACTATTCTCCCGACCAGAACCAGACCCAGCGCTTTACCGGCGGCACCCAGACATGGGCTGAGAACCTCAACCTGATGTTCACCTTCCGCGGTATTCCTTGTCTGTACTATGGCGGTGAGGTAGAGTTCCAGAAGGGCTGTGTCATCGACAAAGGTCCCAACATCGATCTGGCTTCTACCGGCCGTGCGTACTTCGGCGATTATCTGGAGGGTTCCGTCAACACGACCGACTTCTCCCAGTATTCGGATGCTACCGGTAATATGGCGACCACGCTGAACTCTACGCTCTCGAAGCACCTCCAGAAGCTCAACGCGATCCGTCGCGCTGTACCCGCTCTGCAGATGGGTCAGTACACCACCAACAGCAACTATGTCAGCGGTAACATGGCGTATGTCAGACGTTACACCGGCAACTACACCACCACCGACGGCACTACCAAGAGAGTCGATTCGCTCGCTTGCGTAGCGGTCACCGACGGCGCGACCTTCAAAAACATCCCGAACGGCAAGTATGTCGACGCTGTTACCGGCGATGTGAAGTATGTCTCCGGCGGCACCCTGTCCGTTCCTTCCACCGGTAAGGGCAATATGCGCGTTTATGTATGCTGCGCAGACGGCTTCACCGGCATCAGCGGTGCTGTAGGCCCCGGCAGCCAGACTTACCTCAAGTAAGATCTGAATTAAGAAAATACACATTTTCGGCTCCCTTCCTTGTGAAGGGAGCTTTTTGTTATGAGGAATAGGGGAGGATGACGCTTCGGATTCCTCAAAAAGCGGTAGAATATTTCAGAAAAACGTCCACTCGTCCTTTACTTTGATCTTTGCTTGTGCTATAATACTACAGAATAGGGTAAATATCCCCGAACAGATTTGAAAGGAATATGAACATGAAAGCAAATATCTATCGCTCCGTGTCCTGCGGAGATTTACGCGAAGAGCATATAGGCGAGGAGGTACGGCTTGCCGGATGGGTTGAGAATATCCGCGACCACGGCGGCGTTATGTTCCTCGATATCCGCGACCAGTACGGTGTGACCCAGGTCGTTGTCCATGACGATAGCCTTTTAGAGGGTGTGAACCGCGAGTGCACCGTCACGATCTCCGGCAAAGTTGTCAAGCGCGACGAGGAGACCATCAATAACAAGATCGCGACCGGTACCGTAGAGGTAGCCGCCGAGACCTTGACCATCCTCGGCAAGTGCAAGAACAACCTGCCCTTTGAGGTCGTGTCCTCCACCGCGTCCAACGAGGACGTGCGTCTGAGATACCGCTTCCTCGACCTGCGCAATCCTAAGGTGCATAACCGCATCCTGCTGCGCTCCGAGGTCATCACCTTCCTGCGCAACAAGATGAGCGAGATGGGCTTCATGGAGATCGCTACTCCGATCCTCGGCGTGTCCTCTCCCGAGGGCGCGCGCGACTACCTCATTCCTTCCCGCAAGCATAAGGGCAAGTTCTACGCGCTGCCCCAGGCGCCGCAGATCTTCAAGCAGCTTCTGATGGTATCGGGCTTTGATAAGTATTTCCAGATCGCGCCCTGCTTCCGTGACGAGGACGCGCGTGCCGATCGTTCTCCCGGCGAGTTCTACCAGCTCGACTTTGAGATGGCGTTCGCGACCCAAGAGGATGTTTTTGCGGTCGCTGAGGAAGTCCTCTATTCCACCTTCAAGAAATTTTCTGATAAAGAAATATCTAAACCGCCTTTCCGCCGCATTTCCTTTGCGGAAAGTATGCTGAAATACGGTACCGATAAGCCCGACCTGCGCAACCCGCTCGAGATCATCGAGATCTCCGACATGTTTGAGGAGACTGATTTCAAGCCCTTCCTCAAGAAGTGCGTCCGTTCCATCAACGTGCCCGGCGCGGCGTCCTGCTCCAAGAGCTGGTTCAAGAAGATGGAAGAGTTCGCCCTCTCCATCGGAATGAAGGGCCTGGGATACGTCAAGGTCACCGAGGATATGAAATTTGACGGCCCGATCGACAAGTTCTTAAAGCCCGGCGACAGAGAAGAGCTGATCGAGCGCAACGGCTCCAAGGCGGGCGACGTGATCTACTTCATCGCCGATACCGCTGCCGAAGCGCCTAAGCTCGCGGGTCAGATCCGCACCGAGGTCGCGACGCGTCTCGACCTCATCGACAAGAGCCGTTTCGAGTTCTGCTTCATCGTCGATTTCCCGATGTTCGAGCAGGATGAAGAGAGCGGTCAGATTATCTTTACCCACAACCCGTTCAGTATGCCGCAGGGCGGTATGCAGGCGCTTCTTGAAAAAGATCCCTGTGACGTTCTGGCGTATCAGTACGACATCGTCTGCAACGGCGTAGAGCTCAGCTCCGGCGCTGTCCGCAACCACGACCTCGACATCATGGTCAAGGCGTTCTCCATCGCCGGCTATACCGAGGACGATCTCAAAGAAAAGTTCCGTTCCCTCTACACCGCGTTCCAGTACGGCGCTCCGCCTCACGCGGGTATGGCGCCCGGCGTCGACCGTATGCTGATGCTCTTGACTGAAGAAGAAAATATCCGCGAGGTCATCGCCTTCCCGATGAACTCTAACGCGCAGGACGTCCTGCTCGGCGCACCGGGTGAGGTCAGCGAACAGCAGTTAAGAGAAGTGCATATCAAGCTCAGATAAAACCGAAAGGACGAAAACTATGATTACCAGAGAAGATATCGAGAATATCGCTCTGCTTTCTAAGCTTTTTGTCGATGAAAAAGACATCGACAGCTTGACCGAAGAGATGCAGAAGATCGTCGCCTTCGCCGATACCATCAACAGCGTTGACGTCAAGACCGGCGAGTTCGACAATATCAATAATCTGTCCAACGCCTTCCGCAAGGACGAAGTGAAAGAATCCTTACCCGTCGAGGAGATCCTCAAGAACGCCCCCGAACAGGCGGAGGATCATTTCCTTGTCAGAAAGAGAGCGTAACATGGGACAGATCAAAAAAATCCACGATATGCTGGTCAACAGGGAGATCTCCTGTGTTGACTTGACCAAAAAGTATTTAGAAGAGATCGAAAATTCGAATAAAGAATTAAACGCCTATATCACCGTGACCCCCGAGGTCGCTTTAGCACAGGCTAAGAAGGTCGATGAAAAGATCGCGAACGGTGAAGAGATCGGACTACTCGAGGGTATTCCGATGACCCTCAAGGATAATATCTCCACCAAGGGGATCGAGACCACCTGCGCGTCAAAGATCCTCACCGGCTACAAGCCCATCTACGACGCGACCGTTTATGAGCTGCTCCAAAAAGAGGGTGTGGTCATGCTCGGCAAGGCCAACATGGACGAGTTCGCGATGGGCTCTTCCTGTGAGACCTCCTACTACGGCGGCGCGAAGAATCCTCACAGCCTTGACCATGTATCGGGCGGTTCATCGGGCGGCGTCGCGTCCGCTGTCGGCGGCAACCTCGCTGTTTACGGACTCGGCTCCGATACCGGCGGCTCGATCCGCCAGCCCGCGTCCTTCTGCGGTATCGTCGGCTTGAAGCCTACCTACGGCGCGGTATCGCGTTATGGTCTGATCGCCTATGCTTCTTCCTTTGACCAGATCGGCCCGATCACTCACGACGTTGAGGACGCGGCGATCGTTTTTGACGCGATCGCGAAGTACGATGAACGCGACTCGACCTCTCAGGGCAGCGAGCTGACCCTCCCGACCTTGAACAATGATATCAAGGGCAAGAAGATCGGTATCGCTAACCAGTACCTCGACGGCGTTCGAGAGGACGTCAAGCAGGCTGTCCTCGACGCTGCGAAAGCTTACGAGGAGATGGGCGCTGAGATCGTATATTTCGACCTTCCCGAGCTGAAATTCGCCCTGCCTTGCTACTATATCCTCGCGATGGCGGAGGCTTCTTCTAACCTCGGACGCTATGACGGCATCCGTTACGGCTATAAAGCCGAGCATTATAACGGCACCCACGACATGATCTGCCGCACCAGAAGCGAGGGCTTCGGCAAAGAGGTACAGCGCCGTATCCTGATGGGAACCTATGTTCTGTCCGCGGGCTACTATGACGCGTATTATAAGAAGGCGGTCAACCTGCGCGGCGCGATCGTCGAGGCGTTCGACAGAGCCTTTGAGCTGTGCGACGCGATCTTAGCGCCGACCGCTCCCGTGACCGCGTTCGAAAACGGCTATCTCTTCGGCGAAGAGACCGACCAGATCGAACAGTATCTCTCCGATATCTGCACCGTACCGGTCAACACCGCCGGCTTGCCCGGTGTTTCCATCCCCTGCGGTGTGGATGACAAGGGGCTGCCCATCGGCATGCAGCTCATCGGCAAGAAGTTTGATGAGAAAACCATCCTCAACCTCGCCTACAAATATGAGCAGGCTGAGAACAAATTTATCGAAACGAAGTGGGGTGTCAAGCTGTGAAATACGAACTGGTAGCGGGCTTCGAGACCCATGTAGAGTTACAGACCAACACCAAGATCTTCTGCTCCTGCACCACCAAATTCGGCGGCGACCCCAACACCCACTGTTGTCCCGTCTGTATCGGCTTGCCCGGTACGCTTCCGAAGCTGAACGAGCGCGTGGTGGAGTACGCGATCATGGCGGGTCTCGCGACCAACTGTGAGATCGCCGAGATCGCCAAGATGGACCGCAAGAACTACTGCTATCCCGATCTGCCCAAGGCGTATCAGATCAGCCAGTACGACAAGCCCCTGTGTGAGCATGGTCACATCCAACTGTCCAACGGCAGAAAGATCCGCATCCTGCGCATCCATATCGAAGAGGATGCCGGCAAGCTGATCCACAACCACGGCGATACCTACGTCGACTACAACCGCGGCGGCGTTCCGCTGATCGAGATCGTCACCGAGCCCGATTTCCGCAGTATCGACGAGGCGAAGGAGTATGTCGAAAAGCTCCAGCAGGTCATGCGTTATATCGGCGTATCCGACTGTCGTATGCAGGAGGGCTCCATGCGCTGTGACGTCAATATCTCCGTCCGTCCCGAGGGATCCGAGAAGCTCGGCACCCGTACCGAGATCAAGAACATGAACTCCATCACCAATATCGCGAAGGCGATGGAATACGAGTTTGAGCGCCAGGTCGATCTGATCGAAAGCGGCGGCGAAGTCGTGCAGGAGACCCTGCGCTACGACGACGCGACAGGCACTACCTCGTCCATGCGCTCCAAAGAGGACGCCCACGACTACCGCTATTTCCGTGAGCCCGATCTTGTCACCATCAACATCCCGCGTGAGAGAGTAAAAGAGATAGAGGCGCGCCTCCCCGAGCTTCCGCAGAAGAAGCTGCAAAGATATATCGAAGAGTACGATATCCCCGAGAAGGACGCGGCACAGCTGACCAAGTACCGCAGTATCTCCGAGTATTTTGATAAAGCGAGCGAGGGGCTGAAATCTCCGAAAACCGCTTCCAACTTTATCATCGGTCAGATCTTCCGCCGCTTAGAGACAGAGGCGGATAAAGAGAAGCTAGATATTTTGACCTCCGCCGAACAGCTGAATGAGCTGTGCAAGCTTTTAGAGAGCGGCAAGCTCAAGAATAATCTCGCCAAAAAGGCGCTCGACAAAATGCTTGATTCCGGCAAGCCCGTGACCGAGTTTGTCAGCGAGTCCGATATGGCGGGTCTTGACGACGCGACCTTGACCGAGTATTGTCAGAACGCGATCAACACCATGCAGGCGGCGGTCGCCGATTACAAGAGCGGCAAGGAAAAGGCGCTGATGGCTGTGCTCGGCAACGTCATGAAGCAGAGCCGCGGCAGAGCCGACGCCGCGTCCGTCACCGCCAAGCTCAAAGAGCTTATAGGATAATGAAATAAAAAACACAATAGCTCCTTTAGGGGGGCTATTGTTGTAAAAAGGGTCTGGGAGAATAATATGGCGGTTCATGTTTTCCAAGTAAGTGAAGAGAATTACCAAATTTGCTTAAAAAGGGGTTTAGTTGCAATACCTGAGCCTAAAGATGGTGCAAGGCAATATAACAATATTTTTGATGGCTTACTATCCAGAATGGCTTGCATTAAGAATAACGATTATATTCTAATGTATGTAATCGGTAAGAAGGAACTCAGAGGTGTATGGCAAGCGGACGGTAATCCTTTTTATGAAGCAACACAGGTTTGGATGGATAGATTATACCCATTCAGATGCAGAATCAAAGTAACCGACTATAATTTTTCTGAGTTTCTTAATCTTTACGACATTAATGATTTGGTGAATTCTGAGCAGATCTGGACTTGGGCATTGTCCAGAGCAACTGGCTCAAACGCTATGTTTTCTATCTCGGATTCCGAATTCAATGTATTATTAAACGAGTATATAAAGATTAACCCGTTTTCATCATCGCAGTCTTATATCGCTGAGCCTTATCCCTACAGAGAAGGAAATATTGTTGACATGATTCATGTCGATAAGGACATGCCTAAATATGAGTATTCCGTAATGACACTGTTAAACGACGCTTTTTGTAATAAAAGATTTAGAGAGTTATTTGGGCAGTATACGGATTTCCTTAGTTACGTCCCTACGAATCGCGGTCGCGAGATGGATATTATGTTAATCTACGGTAATCCTAAAGATGTAAATAGAATTATGGCTTATGACATAATTGAAGTGAAAAGAGACGTTTTTGACGGTAAAGCTCTGGCTCAATTGATCGACTATGAATCATGGTTTTTGCAGAAAAAAGTTGCCGGTGATTTGAAAATGGTAAGAACAACGGCAATTGCAAAAGAATTCTCAAATGAAGTAATTGACTATGTGAAAAAACGCAGTTCTTTTGAGAGCAAACCAATCAAACTGCTTACATATAGTTACAGCAATGAACACGGAATAAATCTATCTTTGATAGATTAGTTTGAGACTTTTTTCAAAAAGACACTATTCTGTTGTGTATGCACAACATCTATAAGACCCATCTAAAAACTTCAACCCCCGGCGCCCTCTTCGCTGTTTGAGGGCGCTGTTCTGCTTTATATTAAGGAGGATACCTATGAAAAGAATAGCCGCAGTTTTACTTGTGTTAGTTATTCTGCTGACCGCTGTCGTCTGTGTCTCTGCCGGAGCGGAAACTGTTGAACAGGAAAAGGCTGTCGCCGAGGTGTACGGCGAGGAAAGCGCGGGCGAGTATTCCGGCGCCGATATATTCTCGCATATCCCCGGAGCTGTGGAGAAGGACTCTCCATCTCGTGCCGTCATGCAGGATAAGCCTGACCTCGCCGCGACCGGCGCAAAATCTGTCACGGATTACACCTATGAGATCACGCCGCTCCTCGCGCCGTTCAATACCTTCTTCTTCGTCAAAACGGATAACCCCGACCCGACCTCTTTCAGGTTTGTTGACAGCGAGTCCGTTTATTTTGAGAAAGAGAACGAGACCGATTATTTAGGCGCTTATATGAACTATTCCGATGAGCTTGTGATCTTCGCTGATGTCAAGTATGAAGACAAGAGCACCGGTCGTGTTGCGGGCGGTTATATCTTCAAGTGTAAGCATTTTAATACCGACGGCGGAAAGCTCACGCTCCAGTATAAGACCGGCTACCACTGGTGGGATGAAAAATGGATCGACACCAAGATCACCTGTACTATCCCGAAGCTCAAGGATAACGTCGATTATCTGATCGACACCTACGCAAACAAAGGCTCCTTCTTTGCTGATATGGACGCGGTACAGGATGGCTTTGACAGCATTTGCTTCTACAGCGGCTCATATGTGCGAGGAAAGATCGAGAGGATGGATCCCTACTGGATCCTTGCCACAGCCGGTCACAGCGACCAGAGCTTTTATATCTACAGTCCGTTTGACCGCAAGGATTCCGAGTCCCTCTTTGCCTCGGCGATCTATCCCTTCCGCTATGATTCTATCGGCTTCCCGAGCGTGATGGCTGAGGTCTCAAAACGTCTCAGCAGCGAGTCGACGTACGAATGGGGCAGCAACCACTGGCTGATCAACGTCACCTATAACGGCGCCACAAAAAGCTACGGAGGCGCGGGCAGGATAGAGGGCAAGGGTATTGATCGTGAGGATATCATCAAGACCTATACGCTCGCTAAGTCCGACGGCGCCGTCACACTGGAGAATACCGCTGAGCTTTTGAAAAAATATGCCGCTTTGACAATCGAGGACGATATCCCGCGCGACGACGCGCTCACCTTTGAGTTCATCAGCGATACGGTCGGCAAAGGCGCGTGGGTACGTTTGTCCGGAAGCAATATGTCCTCCGGCGGTCATCACGACCTGTCGAATCCGGTTTTTACCTATCTTTATACCAAAGACGGCGTTAACTATATCCGCGACGACGAATGGGGCGTAGGATACCGTAACTACCATGGCGGTAAGCTCGGATATTTCAGCGATACATGGGTCGACGGCAGATACATTAGCTACTACAAGGAGTTAGAAAAGGGCGCGAAGTTCGAGGATCACCCGAACAGCAATATCTTCCTGACGAACAGAGAGATTCCCCTTATCAGCTGCACGACCGAGTATCGGTACAATAAAGAAAAGAAAACGTATGAAATTCACCGCCGCCTGTCCGACATCAAGATGAAAAACGTCGACGTTCTCTATCGCTATGACAGCGCTGACGATAAGTGGTACGCCGCGACGGAAAATATAGCGAGCGGTTACGCGAAGATCGACGTCATCAAAGAGCTGGTTGAGAGCGGTGATCTAGACTCTTCTTATCTTGATAAGCTCACCCTGACGCGCGATCAAGCTGTTGCGATGAAGTTGGACAAAAACACCGATACCGACCCCGGCGCCGGATATATCTTTGACGGAACGGCTGTTCCCGGTACGCCTTTCGGCTTTGCGTATATCCTCGGTGACGTTGACACAAACGGAGAGATAGAAGCCATAGACGCTTCGTACATCCAGAGAGTAGCGGCCTTGGCTGACACTCCGCTCACCGGCGACGAGGTGCTGCACGGAGACGTTGACAGGAACGGAAAAACCGACATCACCGACGCTACCGCGATCCAGTATTATCTGGCAGACTTAAAGACAAGATACAAGATCGGCGAGATGACTAAGGTCAACTGATATCTGGTTCAAAGGATTGACCGGAAATCAGTATCAGTCCGTTTTATACGGTGAAAATCTTATACTATTCTCTGATAAAATACTTTAACATCTGCCGTGTGAAATTTCGCATAACTGCGTTGTCGTCCTTGACATACGCCAGTATGCCTGCGTCCTCCGCCTTGCTCTGCGAAATTTCTCGCTAACAAATTTGTTAAAGCGTTTAATGGATACTTAG
>CADAUE010000032.1 GCA_902790985.1 uncultured Ruminococcus sp. | reverse complement strand
CATGGCAGTAGTTTCTATGAAACAGCTTCTGGAGGCAGGCGTACACTTCGGCCACCAGACAAGAAGATGGAACCCTAAGATGGCTCCCTACATCTTCACAGAGCGTAACGGTATCTACATCATCGACCTGCAGAAGACCGTTGTCAAGCTCGAGGAAGCGTACAACTTTGTGAGAGAGATCTCCATGGAAGGCAAGAACGTACTTTTCGTAGGTACCAAGAAGCAGGCTATGGAGTCTGTAAAGGATGAGGCTACCCGTGCCGGCGCTTACTATGTCAACGCAAGATGGCTGGGCGGTATGCTCACCAACTTCACCACCATCCGCAGAAGAATCGCTCGTTTAAAGCAGCTCCGTACCATGGAGTCCGACGGCACGTTCGATCTGCTGCCCAAGAAGGAAGTCATCAAGCTCAACCTTGAGATCGAGAAGCTCGAGAAGTTCCTCGGCGGTATCAAGGATATGACCGAGATGCCCGGCGCACTTTTCATCGTTGACCCGAGAAAAGAGAAGATCGCTGTTGCTGAGGCTAAGAAGCTCGGTATCCCGATCGTAGCGATCGTTGATACCAACTGTGATCCCGACGACGTTGACTATGTCATCCCCGGTAATGATGACGCGATCCGTGCCGTAAAGCTGATCTCCGGCGCTATGGCTAACGCGATCATCGAGGGTAAGGAAGGTCAGATGGGCGCCGCTGCTGTTGAAGCAGAGGAAGCTAAGGCTGAGGACATCGTAGAGGAGTAAGACGCGGCTTTGCTGCGGTGAATAGTGAATAGTGAATAGTGAATAGTGAATGGAGGGCGCCGCCCTCACCCGATTCCTATATGATCTTTTCCTTTCACTATTATTCTAAATAAATTTGTTTAAATGGAAGGATTTGATTGATATGGCATTTACAGCTCAAGATGTAAAGGCTCTTCGTGAAAAGACCGGTTGCGGTATGATGGACTGCAAAAAGGCTCTTACCGAAGCAAACGGCGATATGGAAGCCGCTATCGATGTATTAAGAAAGCAGGGCCTTGCTAAGCAGGCGAAGAAGGCTGATCGTATCGCGGCAGAGGGTATCGCGCTTGCTATTACTAATGATAATAACACCGCGGGCGTCGTGATCGAAGTCAACGCTGAGACCGACTTCGTTGCGAAGAACGCTGATTTCCAGGCTTTTGTCAACACCTGCGCTCAGACCGTTATGGCTGAGAACCCCGCTGACGTTGAGGCTCTCCTCGCTACCAAGGCTGTCGGTTCCGAGATGACCGTAGCCGAGCTGCTGCAGGAGAAGGTTCTGACCATCGGCGAGAACATCCAGATCCGTCGCTTTGAGAAGGTTGACGGCGCTTGTGTCGCTTATGTTCACGCAGGCGGTAAGATCGGCGTTCTCGTTAACTTCGATACCGACATCGACACTGCTAACCCCGAGTTCGTCGCTTACGGCAAGGACATCGCGATGCAGATCGCGGCGCTGAATACTCCTTACCTCACCGAGGCTGACGTTCCCGCTGAGGTCGTCGAGCACGAGAAGAACATCATGGTCGAGCAGATGAAGAACGATCCCAAGATGGCTAACAAGCCCGAGCAGGTTCTGCACAAGATCGTTGAGGGCAAGCTCGGCAAGTACTACAAAGAGAACTGCCTGGTTGACCAGGAGTTTGTCAAGGACAGCTCTATGACTGTCGGTAAGTACACCGAAGCTACCGCCAAGAAGCTCGGTGGTTCTATCGCTATCAAGAAGTTCATTCGCTTTGAAAAGGGCGAGGGCATCGAGAAGCGTCAGGACGATTTTGCCGCTGAAGTTGCCAGCATGGTAAAATAATCAATATTCATCTTTTACGGGAGCAGGGGACTGCTCCCGTTTTTCTTTTTCGTAGATAATGTATAAAAGGCAAAAGAGTTTGGGATCTATATTTGTTAATAATATGTTAAAATCTTTTGTGTAATATCGTAGAATTTGCGCGTGAAACTTTGTTGCTTTATCCAAATATCTTTTGTGCCGTTTCGCTTTACAAAAACACTATATTGTAGTAAAATAAATATAATTATAAATGTAATGTGGAGTGATATGCGTGAAACCAAAATACAAAAGAATTCTATTAAAATTATCCGGTGAATCTTTAGCCGGCGCCGCCAGACACGGTATTGATTTTGATACGGTGCTTTCCTACTGCGCACCAATCAAAAAACTGGTCGATGAAGGCGTGCAGGTCGGAATCGTCGTCGGAGGCGGAAACTTCTGGCGCGGCCGCAGCAGCGGCGATATGGATCGCACTCGTGCTGACCATATGGGTATGCTGGCTACAACCATCAACGCTCTCGGCGTGGCTGACGCGCTCGAGCAGATCGGCGTCGACGTCCGTGTACAGACCGCTATTTCGATGCGCGAGGTCGCTGAACCGTATATCCGCAACCGCGCGATCCGCCATCTGGAAAAGGGAAGGGTCGTCATCTTCGGCTGCGGCACCGGTAATCCTTTCTTCTCTACCGATACGGCTGCCGCTCTGAGAGCAGCCGAGATCGAAGCGGAGATCATCTTGAAGGCTACGCTTGTTGACGGCGTATATGACAAAGATCCCAACACCTTTACCGACGCTGTCAAATATGATCAGCTCTCGTTCCAGGAGGTCTTGGAAAAAGATCTGAAGGTCATTGATTCTACCGCGGCAGCGATCTGTAAGGACAACAACATCGGTCTGCTGGTGTTCAGTATTCTCGATCCCGACAACATCTTCGATGCTGTTTGCGACGATAAAGTCGGTACATTGGTAACAAATTAAGGAGGATTCACATGAAAGAAGTATTAAAGAAAAACGACGAGCGTATGCAGCGCCGTATCGACCATCTTGTAGATGAATTCAAGGGTATCCGAGCAGGCAGAGCCAATCCCGCGGTACTGGACAAAGTCACTGTCGATTATTACGGCGTTCCCACCCCGATCAATCAGCTTTCTTCCATTTCGGTCACAGAGGCAAGAACGCTTGTGATCCAGCCGTATGACGCTTCTTCTCTGAGATCGATCGAAAAGGCGATCCAGATGTCGGACGTCGGTATCAACCCTCAGAACGACGGCAAGATCCTCCGTTTGATTTTCCCGCCCCTCACCGAGGATAAACGTAAAGAGATTGCGAAGGACATCGCGCATATCGCAGAGGACAGCAAGGTTCAAGTGCGCAACGTGCGCCGTGACACCATCGAAAAGCTCAAAGCGATGAAAAAGAGCGGCGAGCTGACCGAGGATGACCTCAAAGAAGGCGAGAAGAAGGTACAGAAGTCAACCGATAATTTTATCAAGAAGATCGAAGAACTGACCGATAAGAAAAAGAAAGAGATCATGGAGATATAATTTGGTGAATAGTGAATAGTGAATGATGAATGGTGAAGGGCGGGCTTTTCCAGCACTTGATTCATTGTTCTGAAGATTCACAAGGAGTAAATCATGGCACTATTCAAAAAGAAACAGAATCATGAAATATCACTTTCCGATATTCAGCTGCCCGAGCATATCGGCATCATTATGGACGGCAACGGCCGCTGGGCAAAGAAACGCGGATTGCCGCGTTCTGCCGGTCATACCGCCGGAGCGCAGACCTTCCGAAAGATCGCGCGTTACTGCAGTGATATCGGTATCAAGTATCTGACGGTTTACGCCTTTTCCACTGAGAACTGGCGCAGACCGAAAGAGGAAGTCAATGCTTTGATGCGCCTGTTCAAGGACTATCTGCAGGAAGCGATCCGTGATTTCAAGGATGACAGCATCGTTTTGCGCTTCATCGGCAATCGAAACGCTTTTTCACCGGAGCTTCTGAGCTTGATGAATGAGAACGAGGAAGAGTCGTGCGAGCGTGAAGGCATGGTGCTGAACATCGCGATGAATTACGGCGGCAGAGCCGAACTTGTGACGGCGATACAGGATATCGCGAAGCAGGTTGAGAACGGCGCTTTGAAGCCTGACGAGATCGATGAAACGCTTGTTTCGGATCATCTGTATACGAAAGGCCAGCCCGATCCCGATCTGATCATTCGTCCCAGCGGTGAGAACCGCACATCAAACTTCCTGTTATGGCAGAGTGCTTACGCAGAATATGTGATCATGGATGTGCTTTGGCCGGATTTCACCCAACAGGATCTTGACAGGGCTTTGATCGAATACGCTAAACGTAACAGGCGTTTCGGCGGCGTATAACTAATTCACTAAAGGAGGATGGAGATGAAAACGCGACTGATTACCGCAGGCGTTGCCGCGGCGTTAGCGATCGGTATCATCATATTGGGCTCATATTTCAGCGTGATCGTTACCATAGCGCTTTCCGTGGTCAGCGTCATTTTATGCGGAGAGTTTTTATCTGCAAAAAAAGTGCACAAGGACATGAAGTTATTTATCTTCTGTCTGGTATTCGCGCTGTTGATACCGATGCTGTCTTATACACAGGCTAAGTACATTCCGTTGTTTTTGTTTGTATTCGGCATTTGTGTATTGTCTGTTATCTTCCATAAAAAGGTACAGACAGACGATGTGATGTTCGCTCTTGTCGGCGTTACGATCATCACGGTATCTCTGTCCGCCTTGAACACTTTGGTCTGGGATGATCCTAAACACGCGGCGTTCTGGATCGTGATCTGTCTGGGTATTCCTTGGCTCGCGGATTCCGCCGCGTATTTTGCCGGGAGCTATTTCGGCAAACATAAGCTTTGTCCCGAGATCAGCCCTCATAAGACTGTTGAAGGCGCTGTAGCCGGTATTATTGTCGGCACGCTGTCGGCTCTTTTGATCGGACTTATCTTCAAACTCATCTACGGCGATGTGACGATCTATTACGGCGTACTGGTGCTGATCGGTTTTGTGAACTCCATCGTATCCATCTTCGGAGATCTGATCTTCTCCGTTATGAAAAGAAGCTGTCATATCAAAGACTTCGGTTCGATCATGCCCGGTCACGGCGGACTGCTCGACCGATTTGATTCCGTCCTCTTCTGTATCCCCGTCGTATATATCTTTTCACAATTCTTCTATCTCTGTCTAGCTTGAGAACAATAATTAGATTATGATCCATACTATTTCGATTTTAGGCTCTACCGGCTCCATCGGTACACAAACGCTGGAGGTAGCCCGTAAGCTTGGTTTAAATGTCGCTTCTCTTTCCGCGTACGGCAGTATCGGTATCTTAGAGGAGCAGATCAGAGAGTTCCGACCCTCTTTAGCCGTAGTATATGACGCTAACAGGGCAGAGGAGCTGAAAATTAAAATCGCCGATACCGATACAAAGGTACTCAGCGGCATGGAAGGCCTTTTCGAGATCTGCCATGACGATTCTGAACTGCTGGTGAATTCCGTTGTCGGCATGGTTGGCTTAGCGCCGACGCTGGAAGCGATCAAAGCAAAAAAGAACATCGCCTTTGCCAACAAAGAAACTTTGGTCGCCGGCGGTGAGCTTGTGATGAACGCTGTTCGTGAAAACGGCGTAAAGCTGCTTCCGGTCGACAGCGAGCACAGCGCGATCTTTCAGTGTTTACAGGCGGCTCCGCCCGATAAAAAGCTGAAAAAGATCCTGTTGACGGCTTCCGGCGGACCCTTTTTCGGGAAAACCGCCTCACAGCTGAAAGACGTCACCGTAGAGCAGGCGCTCAATCATCCGAACTGGGATATGGGCGCGAAGATCACTATTGATTCCGCGACGATGATGAACAAGGGTCTGGAGATCATCGAAGCCGCATGGCTGTTCGATACCGATCCCGGTGCAATCGAGGTCGTTGTGCATCGTGAGAGTATCATTCACTCGATGGTGGAATTTACCGATAATTCCATTTTAGCGCAGCTTGGTGTTCCCGATATGCGCATCCCGATCCAATATGCGATCACCTATCCGGAGCGCGTACCGTCGCTTGTACCGGAGATCGACTGGAAAACGCTGTCCAAGATGACGTTTGCCGGAGCTGATGAACAGACGTTCCTCTGCCTCGCGGCTTGTAAACGCGCTATCAAAAAGGGCGGTCTGTATCCTGCGGTAGCTAACGGCGCCAACGAGATCGCCAACAGTCTTTTCCGTCAGCGTAAGCTTTCGTTTCTCGAGATAGGCGAGCTGGTATCAGCCGCTGTTGATGAGCTGAACGTCGGCTCCGCGTCATGTTTGGATGACGTGATCGCCGCCGACCAAGCGGCGCGTGAATTTGTTACTTCACACGTAAAATAATATTTAAGAATCATGAAGCAGAAGGCTTCATATATGGTATATGAAATAACTATTTGGAGATGATTTTATCACCGTTTTGACCACAATAGCGCTGATTTTGATTGCGGTAGTGCTGTTTGAACTGATTATCTTTTTCCATGAGGGTGGACATTTTATCACCGCGAAGAAAAGCGGTATCAAGGTAAATGAATTTGCTTTGGGCATGGGCCCTAAGATCTTCAGCTTTACCAAAGGTGAAACGACCTATTCTCTGCGCCTTTTCCCGATCGGCGGTTACTGTGCGATGGAAGGCGAGGATGAGGATAGTAACAATCCTCGCGCGTTCAATAACGCGCCTATCTGGAAACGTATGATCGTCATTGTTGCCGGCGCGGCGATGAATATCCTCTTCGGTCTTGTATTGATGATGATCACGCTTTTGCCGCAGGATCAGTTCGCTTCTACGACTGTTTCTCAGTTCGCGCCGAGTTCTTTTTCGGCAGTCACAGGATTGCAGGAAGGGGATAATATCGTCAGGATCAACGATTATGACGTCTATACCTCTACGGATTTTTCCTTCGCGCTGTACACGCTTCCTGTTTCCGAGGTGGACGGCAGCGAGCTTTCTGTCTATAAAGAGGACTGCGCGTTCGATTTATATGTTCGCACGACCGAGCTGGTAGATGAAAACACTACCGAAGAGCAAAATGCCGCTTTAGTCAAAGCGCTTCAAACCGCCCAAACCGAGATATCGAAAACAGAGTCGAAGGAAGCGGCGTATAAGATCTTTTCGGAGTATTATAATTTTCTGGCCGATATCGTTGATAAAGAACATGCACAAGAGATCCCGACGATCGAGGAACGAGAAACGCGTCAGCGTTTTCGCACGGATATGACGGTTGTTCGCGACGGGAACAAGATTGAGCTCAAGGGTGTTGATCTGTTGACACTGAAAAAGAGCGCGGACGATGATACACCGCAGCTGAAGATCGACTTTTATATTGAGCCGATCGAAAAGAATTTCGGCACGGTGATGCAGCAGACCTTCGCTTCAACCGTTTCAGTCGTTCGTATGGTATGGGGCAGCTTGATCGGTTTGATCAAAGGACAGTTCAGTCTGAATGATATGTCCGGTCCTGTCGGTATCGCTTCGGCAATCACCGAGGTAGCCGGAGAAAGTCTGAGAACATCCGGCTTCGGCAGCGCGGTCAGTTCGATCGTGTATGTCATGATGGTCATCACAATCAACCTGGGCGTTGTCAATATGCTGCCGTTCCCGGCACTCGACGGCGGACGTTTCTTGATGCTGCTGATCGAATGGATCTTCCGTAAACCGGTACCGAGAAAGGTCGAATCCATCATCAACACCGTCGGTCTGGTATTACTTTTGGGACTGTCAGTGGTGATTGCGTTCAAGGATGTATGGAAGCTCATTAGTGGAGGTTAACGTGTCCGGCAAAAAATATGTAACCGCATTGAATACAAAAATCGGCGGCGGCGCAAAGATCAGCGTCCAGTCGATGCTGAATAAGCCCGCAGAAGATATTGAGGGCTCAGTCGCACAGGCGAAAGAGCTGGAAGCAGCCGGGTGTGAGATCATCCGCGCTGCCATACCGAATATGGAAGCTGTCAAACTGATTGCCGCTTTGAAAGAAGCTGTCAGCGTTCCGATCGTTGCGGATATCCATTTCAACTATAAGCTCGCTTTAGAGTCGATCGCCGCGGGTGTGGATAAGATCCGCATCAATCCCGGCAACATCGGTGACGACAGCAGGGTAAAGGCAGTTGCCGACGCCTGTAACGCAAAGAATATCCCGATCAGGATCGGCGTCAATTCCGGTTCTCTCGAAAAACATATCCTCGCAAAATACGGTCATCCTACCGCGGAAGCGTTGTGCGACAGCGCGCTGTACCATGCGTCTTTGTTGGAAAAATTCGACTTTACGGATATCGTTCTGTCGATGAAATCCTCCGATGTCCGAACGATGGTGAAGGCGTATCGTCTGGCTGACGAACGGTGTGATTATCCGCTTCACCTCGGTGTGACAGAAGCCGGTACGCGCCGTATGGGGATCATCAAATCCGCTGTCGGTATCGGATCGCTCCTGGTGGACGGTATCGGCGACACGATCCGCGTTTCGCTGACAGATGATCCTGTCGAAGAAGTGTATGCTGCTAAGGATATTTTGCGCTCTCTCGGAATGGGCGACAAGGGCGTGACCTTTGTATCCTGTCCGACCTGCGGCAGAACAAAGATCGACTTGATCTCTCTCGCTAATGAAGCGGAGAAAAGGCTCAGAAATTGCAGCAAAGAGATCACTGTCGCGGTGATGGGATGTATCGTCAACGGTCCCGGTGAAGCGAAAGAAGCGGATATCGGTATCGCCGGAGGCGACGGCGAGGGATTGATCTTCAAAAAAGGTGAGATCATTGCAAAGGTCCCCGAGGATCAACTGATCGACAGACTGATCGAAGAAATCGAACTTATGTAAACAATCGGGTTAATCCCGTTTCTATATTGGAAAGGTGTATGAATGATAAGGTTAGGCGAGGTGTTTTCACCGTATAACGTCATGCTTGAAGGTACAATAGCTGACGCCGCGGTGAAACAGATCCGTATCAATAAAGAAAGACGAATACTGAATATCGACATCCATTCTGATTATTTGTTGACCGGAGCTGCTTTGCTTGACGCGCAGGAGAAGATCGCGAAAGCAAATATCGGTGTAGATAAGGTCGTTATCCATCCGCATTTTCCTTCGTCGGCCTTTGATGTAGGCTATTTTAACGAGCTGATCGCGGCGTTGAAAGCGCAGACTCCCAGTCTGAACGGTACTTTGAACGACGCGGTTTTGGAGCGTGAGGGTGCAGATCGACTGAACGTAGTTCTGGCGCACGGCGGCTTGGCTTTATTACAGGCGAAAGAATTCGACATTTTACTCAGCGATATCATCTATCGTGAATTTGGATTACATTTCGAGATCACATATTCCGGTGTAACGGAGCTGAACATCGACGATAAGCAGTTCACCGAAAGCATCGATAACGCACAGAAGAAGATCGACCGTCGGAAGTTAGATGAGCTGACACAGCTTTACGAGGGAGAAGAACGTTCTCTGACCGGCGCGGAAGCTCGCAGAGATACGACGCAGATCGAGGTGCGCAAGGGTGAATATCTCTATCCGCAGATCAACCTTTCGACCGTAAAGCCTTTATACGGCAGAGTGACGAAGAAAAACAAACTGATGCCGATCGAGAAGATCGCGTACGATACCGGCAGAGCGTCGGTATGGGGTGACGTCTTCTCAATGGAGGTCAAAACGACCCGTTCCGGCGACAAGAACATCATCAATTATGATATCACCGATTATACCGGTTCCGTTACCGTCAAGGTCTTTGATTCGATCGAGAACTGTAAGATTTTGGAATCCATCAAAAAAGGCTCAACCATTATCGTCTCCGGCGACGCGGAATTTGATAAATTCGCGGGTGATACCGTCATCAACGCACGCTCGATCTCTACCGTAAAAAAGGTAGAGGTAGTGGATAACGCGCCGAAGAAACGTGTTGAACTGCACTTGCATACCAATATGAGCCAAATGGACGCCGTCACCGAAGCGGGAGATCTGGTGCGCCGCGCCGCAGACTTCGGTCATCCGGCGATCGCGATCACCGATCACGGCGTCGCACAGGCTTTTCCCGACGCGATGAATGCTGCGGAATCATTGGAACGCGACGGCAAAGAGATCAAGGTCATCTACGGCACGGAGGCTTACTTTATCGACGATCTCTGTACACCGGTCGATGGAAACAAAAACGAGCCGTTCAGCGGAACCTTTGTCTGCTTTGACTTGGAGACGACCGGACTCTATGCAACGAACGATAAGATCACGGAGATCGGCGCGGTCAAGGTCAAGGACGGCAGTATCGTGGACACTTTCTCTACCTTTGCCGATCCCGAGCGTACGATCCCCGCAAAGGTCGTGCAGTTGACCGGTATCACCGACAGCATGGTCAAAGGCGCTCCCTCACAGGAACAGGCTGTTCGCAGTTTCCTTGAATTTTGCGACGGCGCGGTATTGGTCGCGCATAACGCACCGTTCGATACCGGTTTCATCCGCAAAGCATGTCTGGATTTCGGTATCGAGTACAATTACACCTCCGTCGATACGGTCGCGATCGCGCGCAATATCCTTCCGGATATCAACAACGTCAAGCTGGATACGCTTGCAAAATATTTTAGGCTCGGCAAATTCAACCATCATCGCGCGGTTGATGATGCGGAGATGCTGACGAATATCTTCCTCAGCATGATACGCTTGCTTGAGAAGAAGCATGATGTGCATGATCTAAACGATATAAGGGAGAAGATCGTCGGCGGAGATTATAAGAAATTGCCGACCTATCATCAAATTATTCTCGTAAAGAATAAAGCGGGTTTGAAAAACCTATACAAATTGATCTCTTATTCTCATTTGAATTACTTCCATCGCCGTCCGAGAATCCCTAAATCGGAGTTGATGAAGCATCGCGAGGGGCTGATCATCGGCTCGGCGTGCGAAGCGGGTGAGTTGTACAGGGCGATTTTACATAACGCGAGCTGTGAGGAGATAGAAAGGATCGCTTCTTTCTACGATTATCTTGAGATCCAACCCTCCGGTAACAACCGTTTTCTACTGCGTGAAGGCGCTTTCCGTGATGAAGAACATTTGCAGAGCGTCAATCGCTATATCTTAGAGCTGGGCGATAAATTAGGCAAGCCCACTGTCGCTACCTGTGACGTCCATTTCATGGATCCTCATGACGCCGACTACCGCATGATCCTTTTGGCGGCGCAGGGCTTTGACGACGCCGAGGAACAAGCGCCTCTGTATTTCCGTACAACGGCGGAAATGCTGGAAGAATTCGCCTATCTCGGCGATAGGGCAAAGGAAGTCGTTATCGACAACACCAACCTGATCGCCGATATGTGCGATTATGTCCGTCCGATCCCCGAAGGCAATTTCCCGCCCTTTATCGAGGGAGCGGAAGAGCAGTTGACCTCGATCACCTGGCAGCGCGCGAAGGATAAATACGGCGACCCGCTGCCGGATATCGTCAAGGCAAGACTTGACAAAGAGCTGAATTCTATTACGAAATACGGTTTCTCCGTACTGTATATGACCGCCCAGAAGCTGGTCGCCGACAGCGAAGCGCACGGCTATCTCGTCGGATCCCGTGGATCGGTCGGATCTTCATTTGTCGCGACGATGTCCGGTATCTCCGAGGTAAACCCCCTGTGTCCTCATTACCTCTGTCCGAAGTGTAAGAAAAGCATCTTCTTTGAACACGGAGAATACGGCTCGGGCTTTGATATGCCGCCGAAGGATTGTCCCGACTGCGGCACGCCGATGGATCGGGACGGACACGAGATCCCGTTCGAGACCTTCCTCGGATTCAAAGGCGACAAGGTCCCCGATATCGACTTGAATTTCAGCGGTGAGCAGCAGAGTGCTTCTCATCGCTACACAGAAGAATTGTTCGGTCGCGAAAACGTCTTTAAAGCGGGCACGATCTCGACCGTAGCCGATAAGACCGCATACGGTTATGTCAAAAAATATTGTGAAGAGCATAACCGTACCTTCCGAAAAGCGGAAATGAATCGTCTTGCCGCAGGATGCACCGGCGTCAAGCGCACGACCGGCCAGCATCCCGGCGGCATGGTCGTTGTACCGAGGGGCATGGAGGTCTATGACTTCTGTCCCGTGCAACATCCCGCCGACAAGAGCGATTCCGACAATATCACAACACATTTCGATTTCCACTCTATCCACGATACCATCACCAAGCTTGATGAGCTCGGTCACGATGTTCCGACGATCTACCATTATTTGGAAGAAAACACCGGTATCCCGGTCATGAATGTTTCGATGAGCGATCCCGACGTCATGTCGTTGTTCACCTCTCCCGAAGCGCTCGGTGTGACTGCGGAGGATATCGACTCTCAGACCGGTACCTTTGCCTTGCCTGAGCTCGGCACGAGCTTTGTACGACAGATGCTGGTCGAGTCTAAACCCAAGACCTTTACCGACCTGCTGCAGATATCCGGCTTATCACACGGTACTGATGTTTGGATCGGCAACGCCGCCGATCTGATCAAAGACGGTACCTGCACGATCTCGGAGGTCATCGGTACGCGTGACTCGATCATGACCTATCTGATGCACAAGGGTCTTGACCCCTCGATGGCTTTCAAGATCATGGAGATCGTTCGTAAGGGTAAAGCGACTAAGCTGCTGACCGAAGAACATTTGAACGCGATGAAAGAGCATAATGTGCCGCAGTGGTACATCGACTCCTGCATGAAGATCAAGTATATGTTCCCCAAGGCGCACGCTGCGGCTTACATGATCTCGGCTTTGCGGCTCGGATGGTATAAGGTACACAAGCCCCTCGCGTTCTATGCGGCGTACTTTACGGTGCGTAACGATAACTTTGACGGCGCAACGCTCCTCAAGGGCAGGGACGCTGTCCGCAACAAGATCAAGAGTATCGAGGAAAAGGGCTTTGAAGCTTCCGCGAAAGATAAGGCGGAAGTCCCAATGCTCCAGATTATGAACGAAATGCTCGCTCGCGGTATCGAGGTACTGCCGGTCGATATCTATCAGTCCGAGGCAAAGAAATTTGTGATCGAGGACGGAAAGATCCGCCTGCCCTTCTGTTCGCTCAACGGCGTAGGGGAGAGCGCGGCGGAAGCTCTTGCGGATGCCGCCAAGAAAGGCGAGTATCTCTGTATCGACGATGTCGTTACCAGAGCGAAGGTGACAAAAGCCGTCATAGAAACGCTCAAAGAGTGCGGCGCTTTCGGCGATTTGCCTGAAACTGCACAGATGAGTTTGTTTTAATTGAAAAAGTTTTATGTTATTTTAAGGTGATATATTGAAAAATCATAGAATTAGGAATATAATGTTAGTGATATTATATACCACGATACTGATATTCTTTTTCATTCATCTCTCGGATGTCTTCAACGTGCTGAAGGCGATTTTCACCGTTATCGCGCCGATCCTATACGGTTTGGTGATCGCCTATCTGCTGAATTTCCCTTATAAGGCTTTTCATAACCATGTGTTCAAAAAGATGGGCGCCAAACGCGCGTGGTTAAAAAAATTGAAAAAGCCCTTGTCCTTATTGCTTTCATATATTATAATATTTGGTATCATAGCATTTTTGGTCGGCACATTGATACCGGAGCTATCCTCCAGTGTTTCGACGCTGATCGATAATATCCCCGTTTATGAGCGCGGGATCAAGAGCATGTCGGATTCTGTTGCGCAGTTCATTTTGAAACTGACCGGATATAATCTGTATGAGTTCGCGACCTACAGCAACATCATCGGATTGATCACGGGCAACGACACGACCGAATTCGTCAAGAACATCGTAACGAATTACGTTCCCTCTGCTTTTTCCACGGTACTCGGCATCGGAACAGGCCTATACAACTGGGGGATCGGTATCATCATCTCGATCTATCTGCTTGCCGGTAAGGAAAAGCTCATCAGACAGTTCAAACTTCTGCTTGTCGCCTTTACACCGGAAAAAGTTTACAAATGGCTGTTCAAGGTCGGCGATGTGTTCAACAATAAATGCGGTAAGTTTATTGTCGGAAAGATCATTGATTCGTCGATCATTGGCTTGATGTGCTTCATCGGATTGTCGATCTTCCGTTTCCATTATCCTCTGCTGATCAGCGTCATCATCGGCGTCTCAAACATGATTCCGTTCTTCGGACCGATCATCGGAGCGATCCCGACGACTTTCCTGTTGCTGATCATCAACCCGATGGAAGCGCTCGGTTTTCTTGTATTCATCATTGTGTTGCAGCAGTTTGACGGAAACATCCTCGGACCTAAGATCCTCGGCGAGACCGTCGGTATCTCCGGATTCTGGATCATGGTTTCGGTTATTGTCGGCGGCGGACTCTTCGGCGTTCCGGGTATGCTGCTCGGTGTACCGATCTTCGCGGCGATCTATACGCTGATCGATGAGGTCGTAGAGCGTCGCTTGAAGAAGAAAGAGATCGCGGCGGATGATATCGCTCCGCCGATCGACGATGATATACCCAAAAAACAGAAGAACGCAAATGATAAAACCATTATGGAGAAGGCAGCGAAGCTGTTTCATAATAAAAAAAGCAAATGATAAATTTGTTTAGGAGGTTTTTAAGATGCAAATGAAAAAAGTAGTTAGCTTGATCATGGTCGTTATCATGATGCTGACAGTTGCCATCGTCCCTGCCACCTTCTCGGCAGCGGATACCGACACTGCCGCCACATCTGCGATCGACTATAATCTCGCGTCCAACATCCAGAGCGGTAATATCCTGCACGCGTTTAACTGGCGTATGCGCGATCTCGTGAAGTATGCTCCCGAAATCGCACAGGCCGGCTATACTTCCGTACAGATATCTCCGATCCAGGCGACTAAGGCGGCGGCCAACGCCGGTTCTTACGCGACTGACTGGTGGTCCTTCTATCAGCCGACCGACATGACTATCGGTAATGCTCTCGGCACTGCTGCCGAGCTGAAGGCTGCAACGACCGAACTGCACAAATACGGCATCAAAGTCGTAGCCGACGTTGTTACCAACCATGTACAGAATTGCAAGACCAGAGCGGATGCAAATCTGGTAGCTGCTACTCTGAGAAGCACATCCACCGGCGCTCGTCATAATCTATATTCGAATACGACCGCTGCTTCCGACGGTTCCCGTCAGTCACAGGTGCAGAACGACCTTGACGGTCAGCTGCCCGATATGAACACAAGCTTAAAGACATATCAGAACTATGTCATCGACAACCTGCTTAACCCGCTGGCTGACAACGGTGTAGACGGTTATCGTTTCGACGCCGCTAAGCATATCGAAACTCCCGATGACGGCACCTACGCTTCTGATTTCTGGCCCACGATCACCAACGCGATCAAAGCGAAGAA
>CADAUE010000031.1 GCA_902790985.1 uncultured Ruminococcus sp. | reverse complement strand
ACCTCCCTGTTACCAATACTAATACAAACCGTAATAAAACACAAGCAACCCGCTGTTGCTGAAAAATATCTTTTCCCCAAAAGATTGCTATTCTTTTATACTAAGTTTCCATTAAACGCTTTAACAAATTTATTAACGGAAAATTTCGTAGAACGAGGCGGACGACGCAGACAGGCTGGCGCCTGTCAAGGAGGACAACGAAGTTATACGGAATTTAACGCAATAAATGTTAAAGTGTTTTAATGAAACTTAGTATTATTGATTGATAAGCCTATATCTGCAAACCCCATGTTTGTTTTCTCTACATATTATTGACGTTGGAATCTTCGCCAAGCCTTTATGATAGTGCTACCATTGAAGCAAAAAAGATGATCGTCAATTCGATGATCAAACGCATCGACGTTTACCGCAACTATGACTTGAACATCGAGCTGAATATGAACATCCGCCAGTTCTTCCTCGGTATGGATGAGCAGGAAAGCTATCCGATCACAGCATAATATAATAATGAGAAATCTGTCTGTTCACTGCGAGCAGGCGGATTTCTTACATTATCTCAAAAATGATTAGTCAACTATGAAACAGAAGCTATGATTTGGCTTCTGCTTTACACTTCGGACATCCACATACTCCCTTGGTTCTGTGTCCTATTACAGCTTGCCATTCGGTTCCACATCTTTTGCATTTCCACCAGCATTTTTTTCCGCTTCCCGATAATACTTTTTCAGGTGTCAGCAAGTCATTTTTTGTCGGATGCCATTCTAAAGCTATTTCCGGATAATTATCTGCCAGTGAACCTTTTTGCTTTATACGATTTTCGATCCTGCTTTGTGTACGTTTTGCGAATCCGCATTTCTTACAGCCAATGCCTGCTGTTCTGGTGGCTATTCTTGTTTTCCATTCATAGCCACATGATTTACATTTCCACCAAACATAAGCGCCAGAAGATACTGAAAAGTAATCAGGATTTAAGCCGTTGTTTTTTTTGTAATCCCATTCTTCCAGTAATTCAGGATAGACTTTTCCAAATGGTTTAGATACTGACCCAGTTAAGTACAGAGAACGTATTTCGCTTTCATCTCGTAGGGTATTGACATCGCAGTTTACCTGTAACAAGTCTAATAATTTCTCGATTTCTTTATCCAATACTTTATGACTTGGATGCTGAATAGCTGAAATGAAATCAGTACATATTTCACTGGATGCTGTTGCGCTTTCACGTATTCGAATCAGTCGTATCCCGTTTTTCTGACAAACTCGGTACTTTTCAATTTCACGCTGTTTGCTTTCAGAAGATTCGTGCCAGTTTACACCATCATATTCTATTCCAACCGATAACGATGGAATAAATATATCCAGTTCCATCCCACTGCTAAAACAATCTCTATATGAATTGACGGCGTCAGGAAAGGTGTTTTTCAAATAATAATAGAATGCTTGTTCTGGAAATGAAGTTTGGAGTTTTTTAGAGCAGATAGGGCAACCTCGTTTTAATGACGTTCTTTTGAAAATAGGAGATTTCCACTCGTGCCCACACTTTCCTAACCACCAAACTTTTTTTGTGCTTCCTGCAACAACTTCAGTTGGCAACAAGCTACCATTTTTTGTCGGATGCCATTCGGCCGCTATTTCTGGATATAAAGTTTGTAAATCGTTATAACCAGTTAAGGATTTCTGGTTTGCACATATTGGACAGTTTGTACCTTTAATCCGATTAGATGGAGATGCACACCATTCATGACCACAACTTCCCAACCACCACACTTTCTTAGAATATCCGCCAACTGTGTTTTGCGGTGTTAATTCACCATTCTTTGTTGGATGCCATTCTTGTGCAATTTGTGGATGCGTTTCAGCCAACGATCCCGCTTTAATCATATGATGGCTTTTGACTGCTTTTGATAATTTTTCTGATTTGCAGTATGGACAGCCTTCGCCGTTTTTTCTGTTTGCAATACGTTGCATATATTCATGTCCATATGAACATAACCACCATACTTTCCTATCACTACCCGGTCGAACCATTGAAGGCTTTAGGTTTTGATTCTTTGTCGGATGCCACTCTAAAGCTAACTCGGGATATAGTGTTTCCAAATCATTAAATCCACTTAATGCCTTATATCCAGAACAATATGGACATCCAGCTCCAGCGTTTCTTGATGCTATTGTAGCTTCCCACTCATGACCACATTTTCCTAGCCACCATACTTTCTTGTTTGATTTAGGTCTAACTAATTCGGGCTTCAAATTACCATTCTTAGTTGGATGCCATTGGCTTGCCAAATCAGGGTTTTGAGAAGCAAGATTGATTGATTCCATAATAATACCTTTTAAAACATTGTAATACAAAAAACCTTAAAACAAAAATAATAGGATTGCTATCTTGTAAAAAATAACAATCCTATTCTTGGTGGAGATAAGCGGATTCGAACCGCTGACCTCTTGAATGCGAACCAAGCGCTCTACCAACTGAGCTATACCCCCGTGTCAAATGTATGAAATTGTAGATGTCGGACTCACCATTAATGAATGGCGGGTCGGAGGCATCGTGAAACGATGTCGATGACAAAAATTATCTATGGGGTGCGTAAGCCACCCTGTCGGGCTACCAACTGAGCTATACCCCCACATCGCTGATATATTATACACTATTTTTTTCGGTTTGTAAATAGGTTGAGAAGAAATTTTTCGAATGAAGCGGAGCGGATCTCGGGTTGAGCGGCGTTTTCTGCTTCGTATGAGATAAAAGCAGCGCCGTCAGCTTTTCGCTTTGGCGCTGCGATCATTTGCTGTATATTTGATTTACTCGGCGACTTCAGCCTGCGCGACCTTCATCATGATGGCGCACTCGATGCGCTTTTTGAACAGCTCGCAGCCGTACTGATAGGTGCCGGTGACAGAGCCTGTCGCGTGATACGCGTTCGCGGCACAACCGCCGGAGCAATAGAGCTTCGCCCAGCAATCCTTGCAGTCGGGACGCGCGTAGGCGTTGCAAAGCTTGAACTCATCCTGTACCTTGGCGTTGGTGACGCCGTCGTAAACGTTGCCGAGCAGGTACTCGGGGTTGCCGACAAACTGGTGACAGGGGTAGAGATCGCCCCACGGGGTGACAGCCATGTACTCTGTGCCCGAGCCGCAGCCGGAGATGCGCTTGTAGATGCAGGGGCCGCCGTCAAGATCGAGCATGTAGTGGTAGAAGGTGATGGGCTTGCCCTCTTTTTCTCTTCTAAGCATATCCTTGGCGAGGATCTCATACTGTTCGAAGAGAATGGGCAGGTCGTCGTAGGTCAGCGCGTAGGGATCGTCGGGCGGACATACCACCGGCTCCATCGAAAGCTCCGTGAAGCCGAGGTCAGCCATGTGGAAGATATCGTTGGTGAAATCGGTGTTGTTGTGGGTGAAGGTGCCGCGGATGTAGTAGCCCTTGTTGCCGCGGCGTTCGACAAAGTGCCGGAACTTCGGCACGATGAGGTCATAGCTGCCCTTGCCGTTCGCGGATTTTCGCAGACGATCGTGGACCTCTTTTCTGCCGTCGAGGCTGAGCACGACGTTGTGGCACTCCTTGTTGGCGAAGTCGATGACCTCGTCGTCGAGCAGTACGCCGTTGGTGGTGAGGGTGAAGCGGAAGTTCTTGCCCTTTTCCTTCTCGATGCTTCTGCAATAGGCGGTGATCTCTTTGACAACCTCAAAGTTCATCAAAGGCTCGCCGCCGAAGAAATCGACCTCGAGATTTTTTCGTGAACCGGAATGAGCGATCAGAAAGTCGATCGCCTGCTTAGCGACCTCAAAGCTCATCAGCGCGCGGTCGCCGTGGTATTTGCCCTGGCTCGCGAAGCAGTACTCACAGTTGAGGTTGCAGGTATGGGCAACGTGCAGACACAGCGCCTTGACGACGGTGTTGCGCGCCTTGAAGTCAAAGGCGAGATCGGCGTAGTTATCTGCGGTAAACAGCCTGCCGTCGGCTTTCAGCTCCTCGATATCGTCAATGCAGTCGCGGATCTCCGCTTCGTTGATCTCGCTGTCAGAAGCGTATTTTTCGAGCATGGCGGCGATGATCGCGTCTTTGTCGGTATCTTCATACATCCCGATGATATCGTAGGCGAGGTCGTCTACGACATGGACGCTGCCGCTGAAAACATCGAGGACGATGTTGTAGCCGTTGAGTTTGTAACGGTGTATCATAAGTCC
The DNA here is from genome assembly GCA_902790985.1 of uncultured Ruminococcus sp. GTDB lineage: Bacteria > Bacillota > Clostridia > Oscillospirales > Acutalibacteraceae > Ruminococcoides. The sequence continues at coordinate 26,241 of CADAUE010000031.1, read as the reverse complement.
CTCCGTGATCGGTTGAGATCACCACAGCTTTGACACGTATGTCAGGCACGCGTGTCAAAGTCTTGTATGATGGTTCTGTGTAAATCGGCATAAGGAAAGCCGTCAGACCTTGGCGGTATAACGGCTGAAAATTCCTTATTGTGTTCAGACGTAATTACTTCTCGCTGAGACACTTCTCGCACTGCTGGTTAGCAACGCCGCAGGAGGTCTTGCAAGCAGACTGGCAGGAGGTCTGGCACTCGCCGCAGCCGCCGGTCTTTACGCTCTTCTGAAGATCACGAGTCTCTATGGTCTTGATTCTTTTCATAATTGTCAACTCCTTGATTTATATAAACTTATCTTAACACACAGCACTTTCTTTGTCAACCGATTATTGAAATTAACGGAAAGGCGGAGCTGTCGGTCAGGATCACGTTCTCAGCGGCTTCTAACGCGCTGAGCTGTGACAGCACATCCCGGTCGATCACTTCGCCCGGGACAAGGAGCGGGACGCCCGGCGGATAGGCGCGGACATATTCGCGCGAGACCTTGCCCTCTGCTTGACAGATATCGAGCATCACGCCGTCTTGCTCTAAAGCGTCATGGACGGCGTACCGCTTTTGGGGCAGGGGACAGGCGGCGCAGGGTTCCGCGTGATCCGACTCTGTACATCGGCTGTCGATCTCTTTGAGTGCGCGAAGCAAACGGTCAAAGCCCTCATCGGTATCGCACACGGAGGTCATCGCGAGAGCGCGTCCGCCGAGCGCCATCTCGAGCTCGAGGTGATAATCGGCGCGCAGGGCGTCCATCAGCGCCTTGCCGCTCATACAGCCGTTGCAAAAGATGTTCAGCTTGCCGAAATCAAAGTCGAAAACAGCTTCGTTGTTGATGATACCGTCATACGGGACGGACAGATGACGCAAAGACCCGGCGGCTTCATAAAACGCAGAAAGCCGCTCGGTATATTCATCAAACGCTTCGTCGCTGTGTTTTAAGAAACTCAGACAGCGGTCGATGGACGCGAGCAGTACATAAGACGGACTGCTTGTTTCAAACACGGACAGCCGGCGTTTCAGCCCCTTTGACAGTTCCTCGCTGTTTGTCAGCAATAAAGCGGTCTGGGTCATCGCAGGCAGGGTCTTGTGCAGGCTGACGACGGACGCGTCCGCGCCGCAGGTGATCGCGCTGTGCGGGAACCTGTCCGAGAAGGGAAAGTGCGCTCCGTGTGCCTCGTCGACAAAGAGTCTCGCGCCGTATCGGTGACAGATCGCGGCGATGCTCTTGACGTTCGATATGATCCCCTCATAGGTGGGAGAGGTGATGACGACGAGGGAGATCTCGGGATCTTCACTTAACGCTCGTTCGACAGACGCGGGCGAGACGGAGGAAAAGATCCCGAACCCGTTGATCAGCTCGGGCATCAGATACTTAACGTCAAGACGGCACAGCTCGGCGGCGTGGTAGACCGCCATATGGCTGTTGCGCGCGATCAGCACGCGGTCGCCGTCCTTCGTCATCGCGCGGATCGCCGCAAGGACGCCGACGGTCGAGCCGTTCACCAGCGCGAACGCGTAGCGTGAACCGAATAGATCAGCCGCAGTTTCCTGCAATTCTCTCAGGCATCCCCGCGGTTCATGGAGGTTGTCAAAGCCGTCGATCTCGGTGATGTCGATCCCATAGGGGAGATCGGCCTCGCCGAACCTTTTGTGACCCGGCATATGGAACGGATAGACGTCGCCGTTCGCGTAGACTCTCAGCTTCTCATACAGCATGGTCAGCGCCTCGCGTTACTGAGCATCAGCTTGATGCGGTTTTCCTGATTGATGGCGGTAGCGCCGGGATCGTAGTCGATCGCGACGATGTTCACGCCGGGGTTACGTTCCTTCAGCGGCTTCATCATGCCCTTGCCGGCGATATGGTTCGGCAGGCATCCGAAGGGCTGGGTGCAGATGATGTTGGTGACGCCCTCGTTGATGAGTTCGAGCATTTCTGCGGTCAGAAGCCAGCCTTCGCCCATCTTCGTGCCTTGGTTGATGTAGCCCTTGACGCGCTTTTGGGTTTCGTCAAAGTCCGCCATCGGCATGAAGTTCGGGTAATAGTCCTGCATCATCCTGCGGATGTAGCGCTGTTTTGACAGCAGGAAACGGTAGAGGAATTTAGAGCCGAAAGCCTTGAACGGGCGCAGTCGGTAGAGGTCATAGTCGACCAGACCGTTGTACACGCAATAAAGGCAGAAGTCGACAAAGCCGGGGACGACCGGCTCGACGTCCTCTTTCAAAAGGAAGCTCTCGAGGTTGTTGTTGCCTAAGGGCGAGAACTTGACGTAGATCTCGCCGACGATACCGACCTTGACCTTGTTGCGCGGGGTATCGCCGAGGATCCGGTTGAAGTCGTCCGCGATCATGCGGTAGTTTTTCTTGACATGGCTGTAGCGCATGGTGGACGCGTGGGAGCTTTCTTCGAGAAGCTTTTCCGTCCACTTTTTGACCAGACGGTCGGTCTCGCCCTTGCGCTTCTCGTAGGGGCGGCACTGGTTCGCCATCAGCATCATCAGATCGCCGTAAAAGGCGCAGTACAGCATGCGGTACAGCATCGGCACCGTCAGGCTGAAGCCCGGGTGCTTTTCGATCATGTTGAAGTTGAGCGAGATGACGGGGATGTGACCGTAGCCCGCCTTTTTCAGCGCTTTGCGGAGCAGGTAAATGTAGTTGGACGCACGGCAGCCGCCGCCTGTCTGGGTGATCAGCAGGGCGACCTTGTCCTTATCGTATCTGCCCGATTCGACCGCGTTGATCAGCTGGCCGATGACGAGCAGAGCGGGGTAGCAGGTGTCGTTGTGGACATAGCGCAGCCCCGATTCTTTGATATCGCCGTCAACGTCCTCGAGAAAATCGACCTTGTAGCCGTAGCTGACGAGGACGTTGGAGATGAGCTTGAAGTGGATGGGGAGCATGGTGGGCACGAGGATGGTGTACTCGCGCTTCATTTCCTTGGTGAATTTGATATAATCCGCTTTGCCGACCATTTACTGCCCCCTTTCTTCGAGCGCGCCGATCAGAGATCGCAGACGGATCCGCACGGCGCCGAGGTTGGTGATCTCATCGATCTTGATCTGAGTATAGAGCTTGCTGCCGTTCTCGAGGATGGTGCGCACCTCGTCGGTGGTGACGGCGTCGACGCCGCAGCCGAAGGACACGAGTTGGACGAGCTGAGCGTCGTCATGCTGACAGGCGTACTGTGCCGCCGCGTACATGCGGCTGTGGTACGTCCACTGGTTGAGCACGCCTAAGATCGGCGGTTTGACGTCGGCGGTGATGCTGTCCTCGCTGACGACGACAAAGCCCAGTGAGGTCGCGAGCTTGTCGATACCGTGACAGATCTCGGGGTCGATGTGATAGGGGCGACCCGCGAGGATCATTAGGCGTTTGCCTTTTTCACGCGCGAACCGTACCGCTCGGGCGCCTTCGGCGTAGATCCGCTGCATGTGCGCGTGATATTCGGCGATACCGGCTTTGACCGCCTTTCTGACGGCGGCTTTCGTGATGCTTTCAAAGTGCCGTGACAGCGTCAGCGTCAGCTCGCGGCTGAGCTCCTTTTCGCTGTTGATGTTGAGATAGGGGCACAGGAAGGTCGTTTGCCGCAACGAATCCATGTTGCCCCGCAGCAGCTCCGAGTAGTAGGCGACGACGGGACAATTGTAGAAATTGTCGCCCTTTTCTTCATTGATGTTGTATGTCAGACAGGGGTAGAAGATCGCGTCCGCGCCCTGTTCGAGCAGGGTTTCGATATGACCGTGCATGAGCTTCGCGGGATAACACACGGTGTCGGAGGGGATGGAGAACTGTCCCTTTTGGTACAGCTTGCGATTCGAGAAGCCCGAAGAGATGACCTCGAAGCCGAGGCTTGTGAAGATCGTATGCCACAGCGGATACAGCTCATACATGCCGAGCGCCAAAGGCAGACCGATCTTTTTGCCGCCCGTTTGGGGCTTATAGCTATCGAGAAGCTGTCGTTTATACTCGTAGAGGTTCGGGAGCTTTTCGTCATCCGAGAGGTGGATGCCCGCGCCTTTTTCACACTGGTTGCCCGAGATCAGCTTTTCCTTGCCGTTGAAGATGTTGATCGTCAGGCGGCAGTTGTTGGTACAGCCCTTACAGACCGCCGAGCGGCTCTCGTGCTTCAGATCTCTGACCTCGTCGGCAGAGAGGACGGTCGACTGTTCGGGGCGATGTTCTTTGGCATACAAAGCCGCGCCGAACGCGCCCATCAGCCCCGCGATGTTGGGGCGGACGACCTCGCGTCCGATCTCTTTCTCAAAACAGCGCAATACCGCGTCGTTCATAAAGGTGCCGCCCTGTACGACGATCCGTTGACCCAGTTCGTCGGGGGTGGTGGCGCGGATGACCTTGTAGATCGCGTTCTTGACGACGGAAAGAGATAATCCCGCCGAGATATCCTGCACCGACGCGCCGTCCTTCTGTGCCTGTTTGACGGAAGAATTCATGAATACGGTACAGCGGGTACCGAGGTCGACCGGCGCCATGGAAAAGAGCCCTTGGCGCGCGAATTCCTCGACCGTGTAGCCCATAGATTTAGCGAAGGTCTCGATGAACGAGCCGCAGCCCGAGGAGCAGGCTTCGTTGAGCATGATGCTGTCGATAGAGTTGTTGCGGATCTTGAAGCACTTGATGTCCTGGCCGCCGATGTCGAGGATGAAGTCGACGTCTTTGTCAAAGAACTTCGCGGCAGTGTAATGCGCCATCGTTTCGACCAAGCCGAAATCGATGTGGAAGGCACGGCGGATCAGCTCCTCGCCGTAGCCGGTGACGGCACAGCCGCGGATGGTGATGTTGCCGCCGAATTCTTTGTAGATCTTTGTGAGCTGTTCACGCACGATCTCGACGGGGTTGCCCTTGTTGGAGCTGTAGTAGGTGTAGATGATGTCGCACTCCTCGGAGATCACGACCAGCTTGGTGGTGGTGGAGCCGCAGTCGACGCCGATATACGCGCCGCCACGGTAAGCGCCGCCGTACTCGGTCTTGACGCTGTTCTGCGTATGGCGTTTGATGAATGCCTGATACTCGTTTTTATCTTTGAAAAGCGGGGGCAGGGTAGAGACCCTCTCCCTGTGCTTCATGCTCTCTTTGAGGCGTTTTGTCAACTCCTCATAGCCCATCAGCTCGCCGTCCTCCGAGTACAGCGCCGCGCCGATCGCAACGGCGTAGAGACCGTATTCGGGAAAGATCGAGTTTTCTTCGCTGAGCTTGAGCGTTTCGACAAAGCGTTCTCTCAGCCCCTTGCAATAGTACAACGGGCCGCCGAGGAACATGACCTTGCCGTCGATCTTTCTGCCCTGCGCGAGGCCGCCGACCGTCTGGTTGACGACCGCCTGGTAGATCGACGCGGCGATATCCGCCTTGGTAGCGCCCTGGTTGATCAAGGGCTGGATGTCGGTCTTTGCGAAAACGCCGCAGCGCGAGGCGATGGGATAGATCTGGCGATGGGTGAGAGAGAGCTCATCCATCTCGGTGTTCGATACATTGAGCAGGGTCGCCATCTGGTCGATAAAAGCGCCCGTGCCGCCTGCGCAGGAGCCGTTCATGCGCTCGTCGAGCCCGCCGGTGAAGAAGATGATCTTCGCGTCCTCGCCGCCCAGCTCGATGACCGCGTCGGCGTCGGGCTGTATACAGCGCACGCACTCAGCGGTGGAGTAGACCTCCTGCACAAAAGAGAGGCGCGCGGCGTTCGCCATGCCCAGTCCTGCCGAACCGGACACCGCGACCGTGAAGCTGTTGCCGTCGAGGATATCCGCGATCTGTTCGATCATCTCGAGCGTTTTTTGGCGCACCTGTGAGAAGTGGCGTTCGTAGCGGCTGTAGATCAGCTCGCCGTCGTCGATGACCGCGATCTTTGCCGTTGTTGAGCCGATATCGATACCCAGCAGCATCTTGCCCTGTGTTCTGTTTTTAGGGTCGTTGATTCTCATATTTCCTCTATTTATGTATATATATCTATTTTTATGCCGATTTTTGACATACACCCAATCTATTTTACCACTATTCAAAAGAAATGCAACATTTGTTACAAAAATACATTGTCATAAATCCGACGGCGCGGGTGAAAAAAACTGTACAACTTATCTATGGCGCTTGCTATTTTCAGAGAATTATATTATGATAGGGACATCCTATATGACTTGAACTACGGAGGTTACCATGAAAAAGTTGATCGCATTATTGTTGACCTTGATTTTTGTTACGTCCGCTCTGAGCGCGTGCAGCTTCCTCGGCATCCCGATCGGAAAGCGTCCCGCGCCGACCGCGCCTGCGGCCACCTCACCCGCTGCGACAACGGCTCCCGCGACGGAAACTGCCGCTCCCGCGACTCAGGCTCCCGCTACGACCGCACCCGTGTCGATCGGATCGCTCGGCGACTATGTCAAGACCCTCAAGGAAAAGGAAGTCAGCTTCGGCAACGGTAAGACCAACACACTGCGCCTGCCCGAGATCCTGATCGACAGCACAGACGCGAAAGCCGCGAACGATGAGATCGTCGAAAAGTTCGGCGAGGTCGTCAACGGCGACGCCAACTCGACTGGCGCGTACGAGCTCGACTATGAGGCGTATCTGAACAAAAATATCCTCAGCGTCGTTATCACCTCAAAATACGACGGCGGCAACAGCTATGGTCTGGCGTACGATTTTGACGTTACCACCGGTAAGGCGCTGGACAGCGCGGCGCTGTGTGAAGCGATCGGTAAGAGCTACAACACGGAGCTGGACAAGCTGTATGAGGAGCTGGTAGAATACTACGAGGATAAGTGGGGCACGCTTCCCGGCAACGAGACCGAGAAGGAAAAGACCTACAATTACGCGAACCTCAAAGCGGCTGTCATGTATCTCGACGGTGACGGCGATCTGATGGCGCTGGTGGATACCTACGCGGCGGTCGGCGGCGGTCACTGGGTCGCACAGATCGAGATCGACTGATAATACTAATTTCCGATAAAACCGAATCCAATAACAAAGACGGCGTCCTTTGCGGGACGCCGTCTTCGTTTGGATATACTGTCGGTCACAGCAGCGGGGACTGCCGCGACCGGGGGAAGGAGTAAGCTGTTTTATTGCCTGCCGCCCATGCCGCCCATGCCGCCGCCGGGTTGGTTACCGCCCATGCCGCCGCCGGGTTGGTTACCGCCCATGCCGCCCATGTTGCCGCCGGGGTGGTTACCGCCCATGCCGCCCATATCACCGCGACCTCCCATGCCGCCTCCCATGGTGCTGCCGCCCTGTGAGGTGACGACAGAGGTGGTCTCGATGGATGTGACCTCGGCACCGTTGACGTAAACGGTGTAGGTCTCGCCCTGTTTGAGTTGAGGCGTGCTGATGACGACGTTTTGGTAGGCTTTCGCGGGGCTGTAGGAGAGGATCTCGTTGCCGGTGCTGTTCGTGACGGTCAGGGTGGAGCCGGCGCTTTGGCTGCCCAGCTCTACCTGGATGGTCGTCTGGGTCGAGCTGTCGGCAGGTTTTTCAGCCATACCGGACGCGCCTGCCGCGACCAGCGTGCCGCCTGTGACGACGAACTCGCTGCCGAAGTCCAGCGCACCGTTGCCGGAGTCGGTCGGACCGTCTATATAGAGCGTGCCGCCGCTCATCTGTGCCGCGCCGTTCGAATCGAAGCCGTCGCCGTCGGCGTTGAGATAGATGGCGCCGCCCGTGACGGAGATCATCGCGCTGTTGTCGGAGCTGAACGGATCGCCGCCGCCGAAGCCGCCCTGCTGGGAGCTGTCGTTGCCGCCCGCGGCGTTGATGCCGTCGTCGGACGCTCTAACCTTGATATCGCCGTCGGAGATCGTGATGGTCTGTGCTTCGATACCTTCATAGGATTGGGTGATGTTGATCTTGCCGCCCGCGATGGTCAGATCGCTGTCGGCATGCATACCGTCGTCGGAGGACGCAAGGGTCAGCTCGCCGCCCGAAACGGTCAGATCGCCGTTTGAATGAAGCGCGTCATCCGCGCCGTTGATGTCGATCGTGCCGCCGGAGATCGTGATGGCGTTCGTCGCCTTGATGCCCTTGGCGCTCGTGGTATAGGAGGAGGTTTGTTGATTGCCCCACCTGCCGAAGTTTTGCTTGGTCGTCTGTGCCGCGCCGTCGGCGGTTTTGATCGTGATCTCGCCGCCCGAGATCGCGGCGGTATTCTCACTCTGGATGCCGTCGGTTCCCGCGGCGATGTTCAGCTTGCCGCCGGAAATCACTAAGTTGCCCATGTCGGCGTCTTGATCGTTGGTGGTCTTGATACCGTCGTTCTGTGCGGTGACGTTGATCTCGCCGCCGAGGATCGACAGGCTGTCGCGACCTTTGATACCGTCGTCGACAGAGGTAACGGTCAGCGCGGTATCGGTGATATAAAGATTATCCTTGCCCTTGACGGCGGCGCTGTAGTTCGCGTTGACGGTCAAGGAGCCCTTGCCGCTGATGACGAGGTCTTCTTTGGAGAAGATGGTCGCGTCGGGTTCGCCGTCGGTGTCGTCCGCCGCGAATTCGTAGTTAGATGTATCGGTGAGGGTGTTGGTCGTGCCCGACAGGGCTACGATATACGCGGACAAGGCGTTTTTGATGTGGATCGCCGCGCCGCTCTTGTTGGTGATATCGACCCCGTCGAGGGCGAGGACGACGCTCTCGTTGTCGTTATCGGTCTTGACCTTGAGCTGACCGTCCGACAGACTGCCGCTGACGCGGTAGACGCCGCCCGAGGTGATCTTGACCTCGCCGCCGTCGATCTCGACGCCCTTGGCGTCGGTGGTCGCGGAGGTTCCGTTCAAGGTGACGGTATAGGCGTTATCAAGGTCGAGTGAGCCTTCGATGTCGTTCATATCGATGTCGATAGAGCTGTCGATGGCTTTGACCTTGGCGTCGGTCGCGGACGCCGTGGCGGTGCTGTCGTTTTTGGTATTGCCGCAAGCCGCGAGGGAGGCGCTGAGCGTCAGAACACACAGCGCTGCGGCAAGAAATTTGTATCGTTTTTTCATGGAAACCTCTTTATGATAAAACAGGCGATAGGAGCAGCTGCCTGCTCCCCCGCAAAGATGATATTTCTTTTAAAGTTCAGTGTCATTCTTGACCCTGCCGCAGGCTACCGGAAGGTTGCCGTTGCGGGCGCGGATCGCGTCGATGAACGCCTTTTCGCTGATGCCGTTCTTGAGCGATACGTGGTAACGCAGCTCGTAGACGCTGCCCATCTGGACGGTCTTGACGGTGATGATCTCGTTCTTGGTGGTGAACTCTTTGAAGATGTCGTCGAAAAGTCCTTCGTAGTCGAGGTTTTCGGGGATCTCGATCTTCAGCTCTTTCTTTGAGGTGTTGCCGAAGGGAGTAGCGAAGAGGACGATCCAGACGAGGCAGACGACGACTGCCGCGAAGACTGCGAAGGTGATGTAACCGCCGCCGCAGGCGAGGCCGATCGCCATGGAGAGCAGGATCGCGAGAAGCTCACGGGACGAGCCGGGCTGGGAGCGGAACCGTACCAGCGAGAATACGCCGAGTACCGCGATGCCCGCGCCGGTCGCCAGACCGTTGACCATCATGATCAGCATCGCGACGATGGCGGGGATGATGGTGAGCGTGACCGCGAAGCTCTTGGTGCAGTAGCTGCGGAAACGGTAAACGTAGGATGAGATGAAGCCTAAGACGAGCGCGACGCCTGTCGCGATCAAGCCCTGTACTAAGGTGATGCTTTCACCGGTAAAGATAGTATCGAATGTCATTTTCTGTTCCTCCTTGTATATCCGATTTGTATATCCAAAAATATTTGCCGTTTAGAAGCCGCTTGCCAGCTTGATCTTCTGCTGGATGTGAGCGGTGCCGAATTTTGAGAAGCTGTGGGGGAAGATGTTCTTCTCGGAGAGTACGTGCGCTAACCAGAGCGGCATCGCGCCGGGGATCTTGATCTCCATGAGGTAGGTTTTCTCGGGGAGGATCTTGTGACCGTCCGCCTGACTCTCTAATCTGACGTCGTCGTAGCGCGAGGTGATGTCGCGGTCGAAGGTGATCCGCAGATCGGGGTTGTTGTTGCCTGCCCACGCGACGCGCTTGTAGCTGATGTACGCCTTGGGGAAGAGGCGGTAGCGGTTGATCATGTAGTCGATCTCGACCGGGATGTTGCCGACGAGGTGCTCGGGGAGCTTGCCGGTCTCGACGTAGTCATACGCTTCCTGCAGCTTCATCGAGATACGGCGCTTGTAGACAACGCCCTTGTACTTTTTCTTGATCTCGAAGAACACGGTGCTGTCGGCTTTGGGGGTGCCGTAGGAGCGGAGCCTCAGCTTTTCCTTATAGGTCGGCTTTGCGAGAGAGGTCTCGATCAGCTCATCGTCTCGGTTGTCGAAGTAGATGTTGCGGATCTCGGTCTCGCCGTAATCGTCGACATGCATGTAAGGCTCGATCGCCTTGACGAGGTAGTCGTACTGCTCCTTGGTGAGCATGTATTTTTTCTCAACTCTTTTGAAGATATAAGTGAAAGCCATATGGATGCTCCTTTCTTTAAAATCGTCATCGCGAGGTTTTGATCGGTTGAGATCGCCACAACCCTGCGGGCTTCGCGATGACGGTTTGTGTGTTGCTTGATGTTATGGTTACAGTATACGGGGGCTTTGTGTGAGCAAAATGGTGGATTTATGAACAAATTATGAACAAACCGAGGAGTTTGTGTGAAATCGGGGTAGATTCCAGATTCTAATACTAAGTAGCAATAAAAAGCTTTAAAAAGATATTAGCGGAGAATTTCGCATAACAAGGCGGAGGGCGCAGGCAGGGGCGCAGGCAGGCTGGCGCCTGTCAAGACTGACAACGCAGTTATGCGGAATTCTCCGCAATAGATATTAAAGTGTTTTATTGCTACTTAGTATCAGATTCTAAGGCGGACAAGTCGTGAATAGATATAGGATAGAAATCAAATTTGACTAATCTTTGAAAATACAGTATAATAAATATCATCAACCACAAAACCCTCTATACAACTACACGAAGGAAGTGATCATCATGTCACAGATCCACACCACCGATAAGCGGATCCAGGCGCTCGCCAACGGCTGTATCGCGAAGGGCGATATCGACAAGGCGCTGTACCAGCAGTACAACGTCAATATCGGTCTGCGTGACCTCAACGGTAAAGGCGTTCTGACCGGTTTGACCGACGTCAGCGAGATCCGCCAGAACAAGATCGTTGACGGCAAGACCATCCCCACCGACGGTAAGCTCTTTTACCGCGGCATCAACATCGAAGATATCATCGCGGGCTGCAGCCGCGACAACCGCTTAGGCTTTGAAGAGGTCGTCTACCTCTTGCTGTTCGGAAAACTGCCGAACAAGCAGGAGCTGGAGGACTTCATGGTTCTGTTGTCAGATTCACGCGTGCTGCCAAAGCACTTTGTGCGCGACGTGATCCTGAAGGCTTCGGGGAAGGATATGATGACCGCTCTCGCAAAGGCGGTGCTGACGCTCGCGTCCTATGACCACGACGTCATGAACCTTTCTATCGATAACGTTCTGCGCCAGTGCTTGAAGCTGATCTCTCTGTTCCCGCTGCTGACGGTGTACTCCTATCAGGCGTACAATCACTATACCAACGGCGAGAGCCTGTTCATCCATAACCCCGAGCGGTGCGCCCCTACGGCGGAGATCCTGCTGAGCACCCTGCGCGAGGACAGACAGTTCACCGAGCTGGAGGCAAAGGTGCTCGATATGGCGCTGATCCTGCACGCGGAGCATGGCGGCGGCAATAACTCAACCTTTACCACCTGTGTCGTCACCTCGTCGGGTACGGACACCTACTCCGCGATCGCCGCGGCGCTCTGTTCGCTGAAAGGTCCCAAGCACGGCGGCGCGAACCTGCGCGTGATGGGCATGATGAACGAGATCAAGTATAACGTCAAGGACTGGACGGATGACGAGGAGATCTCGGCGTATCTGAACAGGATCCTGAACAAGGACGCCTACGACCGCAGCGGTCTGATCTACGGTATCGGTCACGCGGTCTACTCGATCTCCGACCCCCGTGCGCGTGTGTTCAAGGGCTTTGTCGAGCAGCTCGCCGAGGAAAAGGGCGTGATGGATGAGTACGGGCTGTACAGCCGTATCGAACGTTTGGCGCCGCTGATCATCGCCGAACATCGCAAGATGTACAAGGGTGTTTCGGCAAACGTCGACTTCTACTCCGGCTTTGTCTACAAGATGCTCGGACTGCCCGAGGAGCTGTATACCCCGATCTTCGCGGTCGCGCGTATCGCCGGCTGGAGCGCTCACCGCATCGAGGAGCTGCTGAACGTCAAGAAGATCATCCGTCCGGCATATATGAGCGTTTGCAAAGAAACGCCGTATGTGAACTTGAGTGACAGATAATACTGAGATTCTTTGAGCCGGGGATGATCCTCGGCTCTTTTGGTTAGAGAGATATGGAAAGATTATTGAAAAAGAAATGGTTCGCCATGCTCTGCGCGGTGTTCTGTACCGTGCTGTGGGGTTCGGCGTATCCTGTCATCAAATACGCCTATACTGTCGCGGAGATGCCGAATGTCGCGGACAAGCTGATGTTTGCGGGGGTACGGTTTTTCCTGGCGGGCTTGATGGTGCTGGGTATCGCGTGGGTCAAGGAGCGGAGGTTCCCGACCGTGCCCAAGGAGCGGATCGGCGGCGTTGCCCTGTACGGCGTTTTGCAAACGGGACTGATGTATATCCTCAACTACATCGGCGTTGCCAACACCACCGCCACCAAGACCTCGATCATCACGGCGGCTTCGGCGTTTTTCGCGGTATTGCTCGCGCCGCTGTTCTTCAAGGGCGAGAGGATCACGGCGTTGAAGGTGATCGGTGTGATCGTCGGTATGGCGGGGATCGTGCTGGTCAACAATACCGCGCTCGACGGGTTCAGCTTCATGGGAGAGGGACTGGTGTTTCTGTCCATGCTGCTCAACACAGCGGGCTCCTTCGTCGGCAAAAAGGTGTCGAAGGGGATCGTTTTTGAGAGTACGGGGTATCAGCTGATGATCGGCGGGCTGCTGATCTTAGCGGTCGCCGTGCCGATGGGCGGTAAGTTCCCTGTGTCGTGGACAAGCGTTCTGCTCGTTTTGTACCTCGCGTTCGTCTCGGCGGCGGCATTCACGCTGTGGACGGCGCTGCTTGTTTATCATGAGGCGGGTCAGATATTGGTCTTCAACATGCTGATCCCCGTGACGGGCGCGTTGTGGTCGTTTCTGATCCTCGGCGAGCGGCAGATCCTGGAGCCGCTGTACCTCGTCAGCGTGGCGCTGACGGCGGCGGGGATTATTCTGGTAAATTATCAGAGAAAAAGTTGAAAAAACCCTTTACTTCCCTCAGTTTAACTGGTATTATAGTTATATTATATAACTTTTATCATCGGGACTGGGGGCTTTATTATGAGAATGACCAAGATAATCTGCACTATGGGACCTGCATGCGATAATGTGGATACCCTGTGCAAGATGATAGACGCGGGTATGAATGTCGCGCGCTTCAATATGTCGCACGGCGAGTATGACGCGATGACCAAGCGCTTCGGCATCGTCAAGAAGGCGATCGCCAAGAGCGGCAAGACGGTCGCGCTGCTGCTCGATACCAAAGGCCCCGAGATCCGTGTCGGTACCTTTGAGGACGGCGCGGTCAATCTCGAAGAGGGACAGGAATACCGCCTGTACGCGACCGAGGGTCACGGCAACATGGAGGGTGTTACCCTGTCGTATCCCAAGCTGATCGATACCTTCCGCCGCGATAACGCCAGCATCGGCAGGACCATCCTCTTTGACGACGGAAAGATATCGGCGCGTGTCGAGGCGGTCGAAGCCGACTGTATCGTCACCCGTATCATGACCGGCGGCAGACTCTCTAACCGCAAGAGCATCAATATCCCCGGGTACACCATCAACATGCCCTACATCAGCCAGAAGGACCGCGCCGATATCGAGTTCGGTCTGAAGATGGGCGTCAACGTCATCGCGGCTTCCTTTGTCCGCTCGGCTGACGACGTCATCAAGCTGCGCGACTATATCGATTCTCTCGGCTACGAGGACGTCGAGATCATCTCTAAGATCGAGAACCAGAGCGGTGTGGACGATATCGACCGTATCATCGACGTTTCGAACGGCGTGATGGTCGCGAGAGGCGACATGGGCGTGGAGATCCCGTTCATCAAGCTGCCCGAGATCCAGAAGATGATCATCCGCAAGTGCGTTCTCGCAGGCAAATATGTCATCACCGCGACTCAGATGCTCGACAGCATGACCACCAACATCCGACCCACCCGCGCGGAGATCTCCGACGTTGCGAACGCGGTCTATGACGGTACCTCTGCCGTGATGCTTTCCGGCGAAAGCGCGGCGGGTATGTATCCTGTCGAATCGGTCGCCGCGCTGAACGATATCTGCACCGAAGCCGAGAAGCATGAGAACCTCATGCTCCTGCGCGGCGCTTCGGCGACACAGACCAATATGACCGCTTTCAGAGAGAATATCTGCGAGGCGGCTAAGACCGTTGCCGAGAACATCGGTGCGAAGGCGATCATCGTCGAATCAAAGACAGGCGCGGTCGCCAGAGCGATGGCGCGCTGCCGCCCGAACTGCCCGATCATCGCGGTCGTCACCGGAGAGCAGGTCTGCTGTAAGCTGTGCCTGAGCTGGGGCGTCAATCCGGTGCTGGGTGAGGAAAAACAGACCTCCGACGAGATCACCATGCAGGCGGTCAACAAGGCGCTGTCCACCGGTATCGTAGAAAAGGGCGATACGGTCGTTATCATCAGCTCCAACAAGACCGTGCCGACCTCCGGCACCGATACGCTGAACATCCGTATCGTTTGATTAATATTAGGACAAGGAGAAGGCTCCCGATGCGGTCGGGAGCCTGTTTTTTTAGATGGAATATGTTTATACTTTGATCAAGTCGCGCCGCAAAACGATCTCGCTCGAGATCCGCGGCGGCGAACTGATCGTCCGTGCGCCGAATCGCACGACGAAGAAGGAAGCGGACGCTTTTGTGCGCAAACACGCGTCGTGGATCGAAAAACAGCGGCAGAAGATTGCCCGCCGCGAAGCGGAGCAGGAACGGATCGAAAAGCTCAGCGATGCACAGCTGAAAGAGCTGGCAAATAAAGCGGCTGTATACCTTCCCGAACGCGTTGCGTTTTACGCCGCGCAAATGAGCGTCAGCTACGGACGGATCACCCTGCGATGTCAAAAAACGCGATGGGGGAGCTGTTCGGCAAAGAAAAATCTCAACTTTAACATCCTCTTGATGCTGACCCCGCCCGAGGCGATCGACAGCGTGGTAGTGCACGAGCTGTGCCATCTGCGCGAGATGAACCACAGCGCGCGGTTTTATGAGCTGGTGTATCGGTACTATCCCGATTATGACAGGTGGAACCGCTGGCTCAAGGATAACGGCGCCTTGATCATGGCGCGTGTGGAACGATAAAGGGTTTAATTAAGGATTAGTATCATATAAAAAGAAAGCGTAAGCCTGTGATCGGCTTACGCTTTTCTGATTGGTCAAAACCGCTTATGATCTGCGGATCTTACGCGTTTTTTCGGCGGAAAATCTGCCGTTATCTCTGATAGGTGACGGTGAAGCCGTCGGGATAGTACCAGCTTAGGTGATTGTTGCCGCTGTCCATCGCGCGCGCGGTATAGGTGCGGGTCGTGCCGCTCGTGACGGTCGTGTCGGTATAGGAGGTTTCGGTGGTGTCCGCGAGCTTTGTCCAGCCGCTCGCGGTCTTGTAGTAGATACGATATTTTGACGCGCCGGTTGTGGCGTTCCAGTCGATGGAAACACCCGACGAGGTGTTTTTCAGCGTCAGCTTGGGCGCGGCGTAATACTTGACGCTCTTGCCCGGACGGTAATCGCTCGTGTAGGCTGTGCCGTCCTCGTTGATACAGCGCACGGTGTAGGTGTAGGTATGGTTCGAGCTGACGTCGGTGTCGATAAAGGAGGTCTCCTCCGTGTCGACGAGCCTTGTCCAGCCCCTGGAGCCGTAGTAGAACACACGGTACTTCTTCGCGCCGCCGACCTCGTTCCACTTGATCTGTACGCCCTCGGCGTCGTTGCTGACGGTGAACTGGGGCGCGCGGATGAATTGGATGCGGAAGCCGTCGGTGTAGTACCAGCTTAGGTGATTATTGTTACTGTCCATCGCGCGGATGGTGTAGGTATAGTTGGTGCCGGAGGCAACGTCCTCGTCAAAGGCGGAGGTGCCGGTGGTGTCGGTCAGCTTCGTCCAGCCGCCCGATCCCTTGTAGTAGACGCGGTACTTGGAAGCGCCTGCGACAGCGTCCCATTTGAGCTGCACGCCGTCCTCGGCGTTCGAGAGCGTCAGTATCGGCGCGGCATAGTATTTGATGCTCTTGCCGACGCGATAGTCGCTGGTGTAGGTGTTGCCGTCGGCGCTGATACAGCGCACGGTGTAGGTGTAGGTATGGTTGGAGCTGACGTCGGTGTCGATGAAGGAGGTCTCCTCTGTGTCGACGAGCCTTGTCCAGCCGCGGCTGCCGTAGTAGAACACGCGGTATTTCTCGGCTCCGCCCACCTTGTCCCAGCTGATCTCTACGCCGTCGGCGGCGTTGCTGAGCTTGAACGCGGGCGCGCGGAGGAATTTGATGGAGAAGCCGTCGGGATAATACCAGCTCAGATGGTTGCCGCTGCTGTCCATCGCGCGAATGGTGTAGGTGTAGTTGACGCCGGATTCGACGTCCTCGTCAAAGGCGGAGGTGTCGGAGGTGTCGGTCAGCTTCGTCCAGCCGCCCGAGCCTTTGTAGTAGACGCGGTACTGTGCCGCCTGGGGGACCGCGTCCCAGCTGAGGTTGACGCCGTCCTCACCGTTGCTCAGACGCAGGATGGGGGCGGTGTAGTAGACGGCGGACTTGCCGTTGACGTCATAATCGCTGATGTAGCGCGTGCCGTCCGCTGAAAGGCAGCGAACGGTGTAGGTATAGCGCGTGCCGGATACGACGTCGTCGTCCAGCACCGAGGTCGAGGTGGTGTCGGTCAGCTTTGTCCAGCCGCCCGAGCCTTTGTAAAAGACGCGGTAGCGGGTCGCTCTGGGAACGGGATCCCATGAGATCCGCATGCCGCCGGCGTCGGTAGATACCTTGAGCTGCGGGGTGTCGAGGGTCGCCGGAGCGAGCGATTCGGTATACTGAAAACGTGAATCGGTCTTGTTATAGTTGCCGTCGACGATGGTTTTCTGCGTGGTGTCGGCAACGTGTCTGACCTTGGCGGACAGGTTATAGTTACCGGCTTTTTCTACGCCGAAGATGAGCGACAGCACGACCTTTTTTGTGGTGAAGGAATAGCCGCTGACCTTGACGAAGTTCATGACGTAGCCGGTCATGTTGCCGAGGGTATTGTTGCCCTCAAAGCGCTTCACGACAGCGGAGTCGGAGGTGGTGGGAGCGATACGCATGAGGTGGGTGGCGATCTCGTCGCGGCTGTAGCCGCTCAGCGCGGTAAAGTCGACCGGAAGCTCGACCTGCGCGGTAGAGATGTTGTTGCCCGAGTAGGTGAACGCGATGCTGTACTCTACAAAATCGCCCACCTTGACGGTGTGGGTCTGACCGCCCACCGTGATAGCGGCGGTGCTGTCGGCGGCAGTGGTCGATACCGCGCCGAGGCTGAACACCGAGAGCGTCAGAGCCAGTACGAGAAGCATACTGATGATCTGTTTTTTCATAGGATTCCTCCTGCTTACTAGATATACATCTTCATTATATACTATCGCCCCGATAAAAACAAGAAGATTCTGTGAACATTTTCTGCCGGAGAGGGACGATAAAATGACCGCCTTGAAGACGGTCATTTCTCATAGTCAATATTCGATCTCGGGTTGAAAGGACGGCATCAGCTGCAGCTTGAAGAGATTCGCCTTGTGCTTTCTGTCGATCAGCGCCTTTTTGTCCGGGTCGTCGATCTCGCCGGTGCGGATATACCGGTCGAGCTCTGCGTAGGTGAAGCCGAGGTTCTCTTCATCCGTCTTGCCGCAAAGTCCGTCGATCGGCACCTTGTCGACCAGCACGTCGGGCAGTCCCAGGAGCCTGCCGATCTGCTTCATCTCGGCAACAGTGAGATTGGAGCAGGGGCTGAAATCGCCGACGCTGTCGCCGTAGCGGGTCGAGTAGCCGACCCAGTCCTCGGAGAGGTTGCAGGTGTTGGCGACCCTGCCGTTGTGGCTCTGTGCCACGGCATAGAGGGTGGTCATGCGGATGCGCGGCGGCAGGTTGGTGCGGCTCTGTTCGCTCAGAGGGAAAGGAACGGCGGCGGTCAGACCCTCTACCGCGTCCTTGATATTGACGATATAATGCTGGATGTCAAGATGGCTGACCAGCAGCTTTGCCATGTCGATGTCGTGCTGCTCGCCGCAGGGCATCAGCACGCCGATGACCCTGTCCTTGCCGAGCGCCTCGACACACAGGGCAGCCACGATGGAGCTGTCCTTGCCGCCGGAGATACCGACGACCGCGTTACAGCCTTTTCCGTTTTCTTCAAAGAAACCACGGATCCAGCGGACACATTCGTTTTTTACCTTTTCTGCTTGAAACATGAGATACCTCCGGATATTAATAACCGCTTAACAGCGCGATGTTATAGGCTTCAAAAGTGTTCAGACTGCCGTCGTAGCCCGGGTTCGGATGGTACCACGACTGCGCCTCGTAATAGGAGCGGATGCTTTCGGTGCGGAAGATATAGCCGTTGCGGGCGTAGATCTCGTTGATCGCGTCCTGGGCGAAGCTCTCAGATACCGGGCTTCCGCTTCTGCTGTTCAGCGTCGCGACGACTTCGCTCTCTGAAAGATATCGCGCGGAAGAGTCGGGGAAGAGCATGCCGCCCGAGGCGGGGGAAAGGGGCTTTTCATCGCTGTCGGAGCGCGTTTCGCTCGTTTTGCCCTCGGTCGATGATTGGGTGGGCGCTTCTGTCGCGGGCGGAGCGGTCGCCGCTGTGGTGGGGATCTCCGCTTTTCCGCCTACGGTGACGGTGCAGGAAGCTTCGATATCGTTTTCGCTTTTGCAGGTGATCTTCGTCGCGCCCTCGGCGATACCGGTGACATAGCCCTCTTCGTCGACCGCGGCGATGTTCTTGTCCGCACTCTCCCAGCGCAGGTCGGTCTTTGACGCGTCGGGAGGCGCGTAGGATGCTGTAAGCTGGATGGTCTTGCCGACCTCGATACGCGTGCTGGACGCGGAGAGGGTGATCTCCGTGATCAGCTTGTCCGCCACGGTGACGGTACAGGTCGCCGTTTCGCCGTTTTCCAGAGCGGCTGTGACGATCGCTGTGCCTGCCGCCTTCGCGCTGACCAAGCCCGCGCTGACGGTGACGACGTCTTCGTCGCTGCTGTTCCAGCTGACCTTGACCGCGTCGCCTGCAGAGAGCTGCGCTGTGTCGCCGACCGTCATGCTGAGGACGGTCTGATCGAGCGCGAGCGGTTTAGCGCCGCAGGCTGTCAGCAACAGACAGATCGCGAGGATGACGGCGGGTAATGCATAACCTTTTTTCATGTGTATACCTCCGAGAAGGATGTTTCCGCGGAATCTACCCTATATGACCTATTTTATCACAAATCGAAGCGACGGTCAATTGCCGTTGTGGGCGGTCATACCTTTTTGGATCGCCTCGCGCTCGGCGCAAAGCTCGCGATACAATTCAAAGGAGGTGAAGCCCATGTTGGTCTCGGTCTGTACCGCCTTTAAAGGGACGATGATCCTGTTGCGGCGCAGCTGATCGAGAAACAGGTTCAGCATACCGCCCCTGAGGTCGGCGAGGTAGAGCATCGCGCCGTCGAAATCCTCGCCCCCTGCGACGGAATCGTCCTCTGAGAGCCCCAGCAGATAGCCGAGCTTTCTGCCGTACTCGTCCTTTTCGACCGTGCGGGATGGGATGTTCAGCTTACGGCAGAGCATCTTCAATTTAGCGTCCTTTTCGGGGGTGAGATTGTAGATCAAAACCATGCTCATGACGGCGTTTCCTCCTTATGCGGTATTGCCTAATCAAAGGGATTGTTCGGAAAATCAGTAGTATTTACGTCATATACACAGAAAGTTCACAGATAGTTTACCATATCCTGTCGTTTATTGCAAATATGTAATTTCCTTGTTGTTGACTTCATCTTCGATACCATTTATAATTACAATAGAGAATTATACGCGACTTGGATCACGGAAGGAAAGACAGGTGATAAGATGAAAAAACTGCTGAAAAAGGGCGTATCCGCACTGCTCGCGCTGACGCTGATGCTCTCGGCGACCGGTACGGCGATCTCAGCCGCACAGTTGGGTGACGACGCGGGTGAAGCGGTGATCGCAGAGGTAGGCGCCGCGTCGCCTGTGATCACGTCGGTCACACCCGACGGGGAAGGGATCACGCTCGCGTGGAGCGCGCTGAGCACCTCGAGCGCCTACCGTGTCTACCGCTGGTATGACGACGGCAGAGGCTGGGTGAAGCTGCAGGATACCGGGGAGCTTTCCTATAAGGACAAAAACGTCGTGTCGGGCGTCAGCTATACCTATCGCCTGGTCGGACTGGACGCTTCGGGAAATGTGAATTCCGGCACCGTCAACCGCACGGTGACCTATTACGCGCCCGTCAAGCTCACGGATATCGAGAGCGAGGGAAACGGTATACGCGTCTACTGGAACAGCGGTACAAAGGCTGAGCGCGTGGCGGTTTACCGCATGGAGAACAACAGCTGGAAGCGGATCGCTACCGCCGCGGGTTCCTCCTACCTCGATACCGACGTTACATACCGAAACGAATACCGCTATACCATCAGAGGGCTCGACAGCTCCGGCGCATTTATCGACGACTACTATGACGCTCGGGGGCTGTCCCTGCGCCATTTACCGATCCCCTCTGTGCGCGCCGAGACCGCTGTCGGCGGTATCAAGCTCAGCTGGGATGAGATCGAGGGAGCGGAGGGCTACCGCATCTTTTACAAAAACAGCTCCGGCGGATGGTCGCGGATGGCGACGACGACCGCCGCCTCCTATCTGGACGACGACGTCCGTTCGGGCAATTCCTATACCTACACCGTCCGCTGTATCACCGCTGACGGCGAGTATTATACAAGCTTCTTTGATACCTCGGGCAAGACCGCGCGCTATGTCGCCGCGCCGGAATTGATTTCTGCACAGGGCACCGCCGACGGCATCCGCATTTCGTGGAAGCCCAGCACCGGCGCCGTGAAGTACCGCGTCTTTTTCAAGAACAGCGCCGGCAGCTGGTCAAGGCTCGGTACGACGACCGAGACCTCTTTCCTCGACACCGAGGTAGCGTCCGGAAAGACCTATGTGTATACCGTTCGCTGTATGGACGCGAACGAAAATTATATCAGCTCCTTCTACGGCGAGGGCATCAGCGGCAAGTTCCTGAGCGCGCCTGTCGTTTCGGCAGCGAACGGCGCGGAGGGCGTGGATATCCGTTGGAATGCCGTCGACGGAGCGGAGAATTACCGTGTGTACTACTATGGCTCGCGCGGATGGACAAAGCTGACCGATACGACCGAGACCGCTTTCACCGATACCGACGTCAGCTCCAACCACACCTATACCTACACCGTGCGCTGTATCAACCCCGAGGGCACGGCGTTCACCAGCAGTTACCTGTCCGGCAAGAGCGTGCGGTATATCGCCGCTCCGACGCTGACAGCGACCAATACAGAGGACGGCGTCAGCCTCAAATGGAACGCCGTTTCCGGCGCCGAGAAGTACCGTGTGTACTACTACGGCTCGCGCGGATGGACAAAGATGGTGGATACCGCATCTACCTCGTACCTTGACAAGGACGTCGAATCCGGCAAGAACTATACCTACACCGTGCGCTGTATCAACGCTGCCGGAAACGCCTTTTTGAGTTATTTCAAACCCGGCGTTTCGACGTATCACGTTACCGCGCCGGATTTTAACGTGACCTTGGACGAGAAGAGCGTTACCGTCAGCTGGGACGCGATCCCCGGCGCGGAGCTGTACCGCGTGTATCGCAATACCGCGAGCGGCTGGACGAGGATCGCCGACACGACCGAGACCTCTTATGTGCAGACGAACGTCACCTCCGGCGAGACCTATACCTACACGGTGCGCTGTCTGAACGCCGCCGCCGACACCTTTACCTCCGATTACCGTCCCGGCAAAAGTGTGCGCTATGTCGAAACGCCCCGTATCACGAGCGTTGTGAATACCCCCGAGGGCGTGGGGATCAGCTGGAAGGCGGTACCGGGCGCTGAGAAGTACCGCGTCTATTATCAGAACGACAGCGGCTGGACAAAGCTCTGCGACACGACCGCCACCTCTTATGTCGATACAGACGTGGCCTCCGGTCATACCTATACCTACACCCTGCGCTGTGTGAACGCGGACGGCACCGCTTATGAATCTTCGTTTGACCGCGAAGGCTCCTCGGTCGATTACATCGCCGCGCCCCGCGATCTGAAAGCCGAGAGCGAGGGCAACGGGATCAGGATCAGCTGGAAGCACTCCGAGGGCGCCGAGAAGTACCGCGTTTACTACTACGGCTCGCGCGGATGGACGATGCTCGAGGAGACCGCCGATAACACCGTGGTCGATACCGACGTTGTTTCCGGCTATACCTACACCTATACCGTGCGCTGTATCAACGCGGACGGCAACCGTTTTACCTCCGATTTTGACCACGACGGCGTGGCTTATAAATATACCGAGATCCCGACGCTGCTTGAGCCCGACTATACCTATGACGGGAGCGAGGGCATCGAGATCTCGTGGAACCCCTCCCGCGGCGCGGAGAAGTATCGCGTATACTACTATGGTTCGCGCGGATGGACAAAGATGGCGGAAACGACCGATACCTCCTATATCGACGACGACATCGAATCCGGTCACCGCTACCGCTATACCGTGCGCTGTGTCACCGCGGACGGCAACAGCTTCACCTCCGACTGCGACACCACCGGCGTGAGCATCTACTATGTTTCTCCGCCCCGGCTGCTGAACGCCGAGACCGATCTCGGCACCGTGAAGCTGACATGGTCAAAGCCGAGCGGCGCGGCGCGTTACCGCGTGTACAAGCGTGTCAGCGGTTCATGGCGCAGGCTGGGGGATACGACCTCCAACACCTATACCGACAATGACGTCACCACCGGCGAGACCTACAAGTACGCTGTGCGTGTCGTCAGCAGCGACGGTGAGGATTTTTACAGCGGATTTGATCCCGACGGCTTTGTTGTCACGGTCGTCGCTCAGACCGGCGACTTCGTTTACTATGATCAAGGCGATTACAGCTATCCCTACGGCGACGATACCATCGCCTACTCCGGCTGCGGCCCGACGTGCTTCGCGATGATCGCTTCCACGATCCTCGGCAGACGGATCACTCCGATCGACGCGGTCAAGTGGTGCGGCAACAGCTACTATGTCTATAACGTGGGCACACGGTGGGATTACTTCACCGCCGCGTCCGATCACTTCGGCATCAAGATGGAAAAGCAGCTCTCCTCCTCCCAGTTCAGCTCCGTCATCACCGCGCTGAAACAGGGCAAATATGTCATCAGCGCCCAGAGCGCGGGTATCTTTACCAGCGGCGGTCACTTCATCGTCCTGTCGGGGATCACCTCGGACGGCAGGATCATCGTCTATGACCCCAACGGCGGCAACCATTATGCCGGCACGAAGTTTGCCCAGAGCAGTATCACCGCTTCGGGCACCCAGTACTGGGTCTTTGATAAAAAGTAAAGAAGCGTAATACTAAGTAGCAATAAAACACTTTAATATTTATTGCTACTTAGTATAAAAAACACCGCCGGAGCGCTGCTGCTCCGGCGGTTTGCTGTCTTATCAAGAGAGGCAGATGAATTCCGCGATCACACGGATCGAGCGCTCGGCGGCGAGCGCTCGGAACTTCATAAAATCCATGAGCTCGTTGTTGTTCCAGTCGTCCGAGATGCTGCGCAGGATGGCGAACGGTACGCCGTTGCGGTAGCATACCGTGCCGACCGCCGCGCCCTCCATCTCACAGGCGATCGCGCCGAAGTGGTCGGCGACCTTCTGACGGCGGTCACGGGATGAGATGAACACATCGCCCGAGGCGATCCGCCCGCGGAACACGTTGATCCCGTCGATCGTTTTGCAGGCTTCAAAGAGCCTGTCAGCGGTTGCTTTGTCGGCGGGGAAGTAGGTGCGCAGCTCGTCGTTGAACTGTACCTGTCCGAGCGGATCGCCCATCTCGGTGCCGTCCATGTCGTGCTGGACGCAGTCGTCGGATACGACGATGTCGCCGATGCGGATATCGCCCGAGAGAGAGCCCGCGATACCGCTGTTGATGATGACGTCGGGGTGATAGAGGTCGATCATGATCTGGGTACTCATGGCGGCGTTGACCTTGCCGATACCGCACTCACAGCACACGACCTCCTTGCCGTAGATCTCTCCCTTGTGATAGGTGATCTTGGCGACGGTCGTTTTCTCTGTGTTTTCCATTAATTTGACGATGCCCTCTACTTCGACAGAGAGCGCGCAGATGAATCCAAACATATATACCTCCGTTGTTAGTTATTCTAAGTTTCCTGTCAGCAGCATGGCTGCGCACAGAGCGGCGATCGGGGCGGTCTGCGCGCGCAGGATGCGCTTGCCCAGCGTCGCGACCTTGATACCGTTTTCACACAGCAGGTCGATCTCCTCCTGTTCAAAGCCGCCCTCAGCGCCGGTGATCAGCGCGATGCTGCGGCATGTGTCGGGCACGATATCGCTGAGCTTTTCACCGCCGCATTCGTAGAACACAACGGACGTGTCCGTATCTTTGACAGCCGCGGGGATATCGCGCAGATCGATACAGGGGTTCACCTTGGGCAGAAGCCCTCGCCGCGACTGACGCGCCGCGTTATCGGCGATCTTCTGCCATCGGGCGACCTTTTTTATCATGCTCTTGCTGTCGGGGCGGGAGATACACCTCGCCGAGAGGAAAGGAGTGATCTCGTACACGCCCAGCTCTACCGCTTTTTGCACGACGTCGTCGATCTTGTCGCCCTTCATCAGCGCGATGTACAGCGAGACCTTGACGTCCGGCTCCTGTTCGCACACGGTGCTGCTCAGCACGCGGACATTCACCTCGTCGCGCAAGAGCTGAGCGATCTCGCACTCATGCCGTTTGCCGTCGGGGGTACACAGGGTCAGCTTTTCGCCGACCTTCATCCTGAGTGATCGGCTGATATGCGCCGCGTCCTCTCCCGTGACGGTGTAGTATTCGGTTGTGATACTGTCATTCGCAAAAAACCACGCCATGATATCTCCGTTATTCCGTCGTTGCGGGGAATCGCCGCGTATGTCAGCCCGCGGTGATTGCAACATTCCGTATTTGTAAACAAATTCTAACAAATTCGGCGTAAGATTGCAATAGCCAAGCGAAAGGTTTATAATGATCTTGATAGGAGTGATATCATGAAAACGGCAGAATTACTGGAGCTTCTGGCTCGGGAGAATATCGACGAGAAGGATCTGCCCGGGCTGTTGGTGGGCGCGCTGACAAGGGCAAAGAAACGGATCGCCACCGCCGAGAGCTGTACCGGCGGAATGATCTCCGCCGCGATCACCTCGGTCTCAGGAGCGAGCGGTGTGTTTGACTGCGGCGTTTGTTCCTACGCGAATTTCATCAAGCACAAGGTCATCGGCGTGCGTGAGGAAACGCTCTCCACCTACGGTGCGGTGTCCGAAAAGACCGCCGCGGAGATGGCGCGCGGGGTCAGACTGCTCTCGGGAGCGGATATCGGGATCTCTACGACAGGGATCGCGGGACCTCTGGGCGGCACGCCGTATAAGCCGGTCGGGCTGGTCTATATCGGCGTCAGCACCGCAACGGGGCTGAAAACCGAGAAGATGCTGCTGGGCGAGAACGGCGCCGACCGCGAGCGGATCCGTCAGCTGGCGGCAGCCGCCGCGCTGTACTTCGCGCTCAAAGAGCTGGAAAAGCTGTAAATATATGCACGAATCGTACCGTCGGAGTCCCGGCGGTACTTTTTTGCGCCGCTGACTATTGAAGAATATGATCCGTTTAGCTATAATAGAGATACTCGACAGTATTTGTGAAGACAATGACAAATTTGACATTTTTTCATCCTTTTCATCTATTTCTGCATCTTATTAATGTAGTAATACTAATCCTTGATAAAAAGATTTAATCAGATATTAGTGATATATTTCGGATAGCGCGACGGGAGACGCAGACAGGCTGGCGCCTGTCACTTCCGGGG
>CADAUE010000030.1:10602-26100 GCA_902790985.1 uncultured Ruminococcus sp. | reverse complement strand
GAGAATTCCGCATAACTGCGTTGTCAGTCTTGACAGGCGCCAGCCTGCCTGCGCCCTCCGCCTTGTTATGCGAAATTCTCCGCTAATATCTTTTTAAAGTTTTTTATTGCTACTTAGTATTATTTTGTTCAGTCGATCTTCTCAAATCTTCTCATCTTTTTGCCGTTGCGTTCGATAATCTCGCGGAACATCTCGTAGGGGCGTACCCAGAGCTCTCGTTCACCGTACAGAGCGCGGTAGATGACCATCTTTTCTGTCGTTTCACTGTCTTTGGCAAAGTCGATGACCTCATACTCGTTGCCTTTGAAGTGTCTGTAACGACCTTTGGTGATCTCTTCGGGCAGGAGTTCCTGTTCGGCTTTTGTAACTGTGGGTTCGGTATCTGTCTCGGCGGGTACTAACGTATCGTTTTCATCGGGATATTCCATTCGGAATGATCCGTCGTTCTCGATCAGGATCATAGAGCTCATCGGCGGTACGCTGATCTCGAACCATCCGCTGCAGCCGTACTGTCGGTTATCGTTGAGAACATCGGTCAGTGTTCCGTTGAAGTTGGTGTTGATGCCGATATTGCGAGGCTCGCTGCTCTGGTTGAGCAGGATATAGACCTTTTGATGATCGGTTTTCATCGAGAAGCACATGTGCTCGAGCTGGATCATCTCATTTTTATATTTACCGAATTGCAGTGCCTCCAAGCTGTGTCTGAGGTGACCGAGCTTGCAGATGTGACGGAAAAGATCATAATCTGGGTTTTCGAGCGCGTCGAGGTTCAACTCGCGTCTGAGATCATCGTCGGAGTGCTTCTGTTTGTGACCCTCCATCGCGAACTCGCTGCCGTAGTAGACCGACGGGACGCCGGGCATACAGTAAAGCATGGTGTAGACGTTTTTGAGCAGCGCTTTATCGCGGATGATGCTCGCGAGGCGCGTGACGTCGTGGTTGTCCGCAAAGTTGTAAAGATAGATATTTTTGTAGATGCCCCAGTCGCCGCACTGACGGTCGATCGAATGGGCAAATTCAAAGTAGTTGCGGTCGTTGTGAGAGGAGTAAAGACCCTTGTAGATCTCATAGTTCGTCACCGAATCGAGCGTATCGTTATTTGCCAGACGGTTGTAGTCCCCGCCGACGATCTCGCCGTACATCCAGAAATCGGGCTTTTTCTCCTTGCAGACCCATCTGAGCCGCTTGAAGAAGTTGACGTCCATAACGTTGGCGGCGTCGAGTCTGAGTCCGTCAATATCGAACTCGTCGATCCAGTAGCGAACTGCGTCCAAGAGATGTTCGACAACGTCGTTGTTCTGCAGATTGAGCTTGACCAGATCATAGAAGCCTGCCCAGCCTTCATAGCTGAAATGATCTCCGTAGGGGCTTGTCTGATCAAATCGAATATTGTGGAACCATGAGGTATAGATCGATCCCATGCCGCGTTCCCGGATATCTTTGAACGCGAAGAAATCTCTGCCGACGTGGTTGAATACGCCGTCAAGGATGACGCGGATGCCGTTGCGGTGCAGGGTATCACAAATTTTCTTAAAGCTTGCGTTATCACCCAAACGGCTGTCGATTTTTTTGTAGTCGATGGTATCATAGCCGTGGCGACTGCTCTCAAACACAGGGTTGAAAACGATACAGTTCACGCCCATTTTCTTGAAATGGGGAATGAAATCGTAGATCTTATCCAAGCGGTAATTCAGCTGAAAGTCATTCTCCTTCGGAGCGCCGCAGAATCCCAGCGGATAGATGTTGTAAATAACTGTGTCATGAATCCAATGCATAATGGTTACCTCCGATCTTTGGAATCTTCTAAGAGTATATCATTTTTTAGTTGATTGTCAAACGATAAATGTTGAATTGTTGTGAATAATGTGTTAATATATGGATTGCAAACGTTAATTTTGTGTCAACACGAGGTGTATTATGGCGAAATATACGGTAGTAGAAGAAGCAAGCGTCGAAACAAAATCCGAGAAAAGGGTTCGAATCTTCTTGGCTGTCATGTTCTTTATTCAGGTGATCTTAGCCGCTTCGTTCCCTCTGATGGAGGGCGACGTCGACGGCAAGGGTATCGCCGCGCTCTCTGCGGTCAAGCTGATGATCCAGCCTAACGGCTACTCCAGCTTTAAGGAAGTGATGATCGCTGTCTACGGCGCGATACTGGTCGTTATGCCGATCGTCGCGTTTTTCTTCTGTCTGCTGGATAAGAAATCCAAGAAAAAGTATGTTCTCAGCGCACTGACTTCGATCCTGTGTCCGATCATCATTTGCTTCGGCGTAGGCGGTACGATCGCGATCGGCGGCGTGTTCACGCTGTTCATCAACATCATCACTTTGTTTATGACGTCACAGGGCTTCCAGGCGACCCGCATGAGAGAAAAGGCTTCTTGATTCTGAAATAGTTTGACCGCGCATATACTGACTACGGTGATGTATATGCGCGGTAAATTGGTTTTGTTAGGGATTTTCTTCATATGTGCGCTGGGGTTATGCGGCTGTACGAGGGTGATTGACAGTCCCGCGGATGAAATAAAGCTGTACCGTTGGGAGGAGAAGTTTGACAACGGTAACACCGTATCGTTATCCTTCGATGAAAGCGAAGCTCACTTTACCGCGAACTGTGAGGATTTTTCTCTGGAATTGAACGGTTTATATATCCTTACGGATGATACGCTGATCATCTGTGACACCGACAGCGGATCCCATGATTCCTTTGCCTATGTGCTTTTCGGAGATAAAATCGAGCTGAGCTGTAACGGTAGTGTAATATCGCTAAAAAAGGTCAAGGATTCTTAGTTGATTGTATTTTCATTCACTATTGTATTTGCTTGTGCGATTTGATAAAATAGGGTGGTAACTTACACAAAAAGGTGTGAAAAAGATGAAGTTTGTCAAAAATCTCTTTTCCGCTGTACTCGCCGGCGTGATGATATCGTTCGGCGGCGCGGTATATCTGGCGTGTGTCGCCGTAGACAAAGCCCCTCTGGGCGCGATATTATTCTCTCTCGGACTGTCTGTGATACTGATCATGGGATTTTTGCTTTTCACAGGAAAAACAGCGTATCTGCTCGAGAACAAGCCGTCCTACGTCCCGTATCTGCTGACGATCTGGTTCGGCAATATCCTCGGGTGCATGTTGATGGGACTGCTGGTTCAGCTCGCAAAGCCCAATCTGGCTGAAACGGCAAAGACGCTGTGTGAAGCTAAGCTTTCGCAAGCTCCGTGGCAGACGATCATCCTCGGCGCTTTATGCGGGATATTGGTCTATATCGCGGTTGATTTCTTTAGAAGCGACGACGATAAAAAATCTCTCCCGAAGTACATTCTGGTGTTTACCTGTGTTCCCGCGTTCATCCTCTGCGGCTTTGAACACAGCGTAGCGGACATGTTCTATTTTGCCGCTTCATCGGCTTATTCTCTGTATACCGTAAAGGGTATTGGATACATTTTGCTGGTGTCACTGGGCAACTTGATCGGTGCGGTCGCGTTCCATATGATAAGGAAAGCGGTTCATAAATAAATTTTTGCATAAATTATTTTGTAGAAAAAGTCGCAGTTTGGTGCGACTTTTTTCATTTTTTGGTTGCTATAGAATGGGATTTATGTTATAATAAACTGTCTATTTATGCATATATGGAGCAAAGGAGATGAGCTTTTGATTATCCTCGGTATCGACCCCGGCTACGCGATCGTCGGATGGGGCGTTGTCGAATTTCAAGGTACATCTCTCCGTCCTGTCGCTTTCGGTGCGATCACGACACAGGCGCATACGGATTTTAACGACCGTCTGAAAAGAATCTATGATGATACGGTCGAGCTGATCCAAAGATCAAAGCCCGACGTGATGTCGATCGAAAAGCTCTACTTCAATACGAACACGACGACCGCGATCCAGGTGGCGCAGGCGAGAGGGGTCATCCTTTTGGCGGCGGCGCAGGCGGATATCCCTGTATATGAGTATACGCCCTTACAGGTGAAAACCGCTGTCACAGGCTACGGAAAAGCCCATAAACCACAGGTCATGGAGATGACGCGGAGGCTTTTACACCTCAAAGAAGTCCCTAAGCCGGACGACACTGCCGACGCGCTGGCGCTTGCATTGACCCATACCCAAGCGGCGGGCACGGGACTGCGCGATTATATGATGAAACGGGGGATCAAATAATGATCTATTCTGTCCGCGGTAATTTGATTTTGATGGACGCGGGTTTTGCCGTCGTCGAATGCGGCGGCGTAGGCTACAGGGTCCAGACCTCGATCAATACTCAAAAACAGCTGAAACTGAACAGCGAGGTTATGCTTTACACCCATATGAACGTCCGTGAGGATGCGATGGAGCTGTTTGGCTTTGCTTCCAAATCCGAGCTTTCTACCTTCAAGATGCTGATCGGCATCACCGGCGTAGGTCCGAAAGTAGCGCTCGCGATCCTTTCCGAGCTGTCGCCCGAGCAGATCGCGATGTGCGTTTCTTCCGAGGACAGCAAGACCTTGACCCGTGCTTCCGGTGTGGGACCGAAGCTTGCGAAGCGCATCGTACTGGAATTGAAAGATAAGTTCAAATCCGTTGACACCGAGGGATTTGAAGTGAATAAGGGCAGTGTGATCGCCGATACCGGCAACGTGCCTAAGGCATTAGCCGCGCTCGCGGTACTGGGTTATTCCGCGGCGGACGTCACCCCGATCCTCTCACGGCTCGACCCGAATATGAGCGTTGAACAGATGATCGCTGCGACCCTCAAACAGATGGCTTGATTATTGATAAAGGAATTTTTTCATGGATTATAACACTGATTTTGAAATGGATTTCGAGGACCGAATCATGGACACCTCCGAGATTCCGTCCGATACCCTTGACTCCGATAACCCTCTGCGCCCGAAAACGCTTGACGAGTATATCGGTCAGGACAAGGCGAAAGAAAATCTGAAGATCTTCATCGAAGCCGCGAAAAAGCGCGGCGAATCGCTCGACCACGTTTTACTGTACGGCCCTCCCGGATTAGGTAAAACTACGCTCTCGGGCATTATCGCGAACGAGATGGGCGTCAACATCCGCATCACTTCCGGCCCCGCGATCGAAAAGCCCGGTGATCTTGCGGCGCTGCTGACGAACCTCAACCCCGGCGACGTGTTGTTTATCGACGAGATCCATCGTTTGTCACGAGCGGTCGAGGAGATCCTCTATCCCTCGATGGAGGACTTCGCGATCGACATCATTACCGGCAAAGGGCAGATGGCGGCTTCCTATCATCTTCCGCTCCCGAAGTTCACGCTGGTCGGCGCTACGACCAGAGCCGGTCAGCTGACCGCTCCCTTGCGCGACCGTTTCGGCGTTGTCTTGCGCCTTGAGATGTATACTCCGGAGGAGCTCGCGAAGATCATCACCCGATCCGCCGGGATCCTGGATATCAAGATCGACGAGGAAGGCGCCTTGGAGCTTGCGTCACGCTCACGCGGTACGCCGCGTATCGCGAACCGCCTGCTGAAACGTGTCCGTGATTTCTCCGAGGTCATCTCCGACGGCGTCATCACCCTTGAGGTCGCTCAGACCGCGCTCGATCGGTTGGAGATCGACGAGCTCGGACTGGATCAGAACGATCGCCGTATGCTCGACGCGATGATCCGCTATTATCGAGGCGGTCCGGTAGGTCTGGAGACCCTCGCCGCGGCGATCGGCGAAGAGGCGGTTACCATCGAGGACGTCTACGAACCCTATCTGATGCAGATCGGCTTTCTGTCGCGTACCCCTCGCGGACGCTGTGTGACAGCGGCGGCATATGAGCATTTAGGCTACAAGGTCCCCGCGAACACCGTAGCGGCACAGGGAAGTTTATTTGATTCGTAAAGTGAGAGAAACACATGCGTAAAACTGAGTTTTGGAACGATTATGAGCTGATCGATTCCTCCGGCGGCGAGCGCCTGGAGCGCTGGGGCGACGTCATCTTGATCCGTCCCGACCCGCAGGTCATCTGGAATACCGAGCGCAAAGACCCTCTTTGGCATAACGCTCACGCCCGTTACTTTCGCTCAAACACCGGCGGCGGTAAGTGGCAGATGTACAAAAAGGTCCCGGCCTCCTGGCAGATCAAATACAGAGATCTTATATTCAACGTCAAGCCTATGGGCTTCAAGCACACCGGTATTTTCCCGGAACAGGCTGTTAACTGGGATTTTGCCGGAGATGTCATCAAGAAAGCCGACCGGCAGCTGAACATCCTCAACCTTTTCGGCTACACCGGTTGCGCCACTATCGCCTGTTTAAAGGCAGGGGCTAAGGTGTGCCATGTTGACGCGTCGAAGGGTATGGTCAACTGGGCTAAGGAGAACGCGGCTTCTTCGGATGTTGCCGACAGACCGGTTCGGTGGATTGTCGACGACTGTGCAAAGTTCGTTTCGCGTGAAATACGACGAGGTCACAAGTACGACGGGATCATCATGGATCCGCCGTCCTACGGGCGAGGCCCCTCGGGTGAGATCTGGAAGCTCGAAGAACGTATTTATGAATTTGTCGAGTTATGCTCCGGCGTTCTTTCCGAAAACGCGGAGTTTGTGATCTTGAATTCTTACACGACGGGATTATCTCCGTCTGTGATGGAATATCTTTTAGGAACGGTCATCAAAACCCGCTTCGGCGGTTCTGTCAGCGCCGATGAGATCGGCTTGACGGTGACCCGGACGGGACTGACCCTCCCATGCGGTTCTACCGCGATCTGGCGCAGATGATCTGTGCCGTTAATTTGGAGTGTATATGGAATTTATTTCAGTACAAAATGTTACTTTTCAATATGATGAACAGCGTGAGCCGATCAAAGATAAACTGGTTCTCGACGATGTGTCTTTTGAGGTGAAAAAAGGCGCGTTTGTTGCTGTGCTCGGTCATAACGGCTCCGGCAAAAGTACGATCGCGAAGCACCTCAACGCGATGTTGGTGCCCATATCCGGCAAAGTATATATCGACGGCATGGACACCTCGGACGAGAGCAAGACCTTTGATATCCGCAGAAAGGTCGGGCTGGTCCTGCAAAACCCCGATAATCAGCTCGTCGCCAGTATCGTCGAAGAGGACGTCGCTTTCGGACCCGAGAACATCGGCATCCCGTCCGATGAGATCCGTGTTCGCGTCGATGAAGCGCTCAAAGCGGTCGATATGTACGATCATCGTCTGAAGGCTCCTTACAAGCTCAGCGGAGGTCAAAAGCAGCGTGTTGCTATCGCGGGTATCATCGCGATGAAGCCCGACTGTATCGTACTGGATGAGCCTACCGCTATGCTTGACCCGCAGGGTCGCCAGGAAGTTCTTGACACCGTATTGAAGTTGAATAAAGAGAACGGCATCACCATCGTGATGATCACTCATTATATGGAAGAGGCGGTCCTCGCCGATAAAGTTTTTGTGATGGACGAAGGTAAAATGCTGACCTCCGGCGAACCGCGCGAGGTGTTCTCACAGGTCGAGCTGCTCAAAAAGCATCGTCTCGACGTCCCGCAGGCGACGGAGCTTTGTCACAAGCTCAGAGCGTGCGGCGTTGAGATCGACCATCTGCCTTTAGATGAAGAAGAATGTACCTCTATGCTCAAGGAGGTGCTGAAACGATGAGCTTACTCAGCGTCAAGGAGCTTTCCTACGTTTATTCACAAGGCACGCCCTTTGAACATACGGCTGTCGATAAGGTCAGCTTTGAGGTCGAACGCGGCGATTTTATCGGTATCATCGGTCATACCGGTTCCGGTAAATCTACGCTGGTACAGATGCTCAACGGGTTGTTGAAGCCCACCTCGGGCACGATCGCTCTCGACGGGATCGATATCTGGGACAAGCCGAAGGAGATCCGCAAGATCCGCTTTAAGGTCGGTTTAGTGTTCCAATATCCCGAGTATCAGCTTTTTGAAGAAACGGTCGAGAAAGATATCGCTTTCGGTCCCACGAACATGGGGCTTTCAGAAAAAGAGATCGCGGAGCGTGTAAGAAAAGCCGCACAGTTTGTAGGCTTGGATAAGGACCTGCTGGAGAAATCCCCCTTTGATCTTTCCGGCGGCGAAAAGCGCCGTGCTGCGATCGCCGGTGTTGTCGCGATGGATCCCGACATTTTGATCCTGGACGAACCCTGCGCCGGACTGGATCCTTTGGGAAGAGACGTTCTTCTGACACAGATCTACCGCTATCACAAGGAGAGGGGAAATACCGTTCTATTGGTATCTCACTCTATGGAGGACGTCGCCTCGGTATGCGACAAGGTCTTGGTGATGAACAAATCCCACCTTGAGATGTTCGACACTGCCGACAAGATTTTTTCACAGGGCGAGAAGCTCTCGTCCATGGGGTTGCGTATCCCGCAGATCACCTCCATCATGGATGCTCTGATCGCGGCGGGTTTCCCGCTTCCGAAAGGTACGCTGACGGTCGAGAACGCCGTCAGAGATATCACCGAGTATCTGAAAAAGGAGGGGCGTCTATGAGAGATATCACCCTCGGTCAGTACTTTCCCGCCGATTCAGTGTTACACCGACTGGATCCCCGCGTCAAGATACTCAGTCTGATCGCTTATATCGTACTGGTTTTCTGTACGTTCAACTATTATTCCTTAGCGTTTGTCGCGGCTACTGTCATCGTGATCGTGACGCTCAGTAAGGTTCCTTTTAAGATGTACCTCAAGAGTCTGAAGGTCATTATTATCATCGTGATCCTCACCTCGGTTCTGAATCTGTTTTACGGAACAGGCGAACCGATCTTCCAGTGGTGGATCATCAAGGTGACATGGGGCGGTATCCGCAACGCGATCTTCGTCAGCGTACGTATCATCTGTCTGATCCTGTTGAGCTCCGCGCTGACTTTTACGACATCGCCGACCGATCTGACCGACGCGCTCGAAAGGCTGATGAAACCGCTGAAGGTTTTCCATATCCATGTGCACGAGATCGCCATGATGATGACGATCGCCCTGCGCTTTGTACCCACTCTGCTGGAAGAGACCGACAAGATCATGGCGGCGCAGAAGGCGAGAGGCGCCGATATGGAAAGCGGCAATCTCTTGAAGCGTGTCAAAGCGCTCGTTCCCGTGCTGATCCCGCTCTTTGTATCCGCGTTTCGTCGGGCGTATGAGCTGGCGGTCGCGATGGAGTGCCGCTGTTACCACGGCGGTGAGGGACGCACAAGGATGAAGCAGCTGCATATGAGGCAACGTGACGCGCTCAGTATTATATTTTCTGTTTGTGTGATCGCCGGCGTTGTACTTTTGAACCTACTTTTTGAACACGTTTTATGAGAAATCTATTGCTGACAATCGCATATTGCGGTAAAAATCTGCATGGCTGGCAGATACAGGACAACGCGCTGACGGTACAAGAGGTCTTTCAAGACGCGCTCTTTCAGATCATCCATGAGCATCCCGATATCAAGGGTTGTTCAAGAACCGACAGCGGCGTCCATGCGAATATGTACTGTGTTTCGATGAGAATCGAACATCCCATCACCAACGACCATTTAATGATGGCGATGAACCGTTATCTGCCCGATGACGTCGCTGTGACCGCGGTGCGGGATGTTCCCGATGATTTTCACGCGCGCTATTCGTGCAGCGGCAAAGAATATATCTACAAGGTCTGGAACAGCCGTGTGCGCAATCCGTTTTTACAGGATATGGCGCTGCATTACCGCTATCAGATGAATATCGAAGCGCTGCACCGGGAAGCACAGGCGTTTGTCGGAACGCATGATTTCACCTCGTTCTGTACGTTGGATAAACGCGAAAAAGGGGATTTTACGCGTACCGTCAAGTATTTCAACGTTGAGCGTGAGGGCGATCTCGTTACCTTCACGGTAGCCGCCGACGGTTTTTTGTACAACATGGTGCGGATCATGGTCGGCACGCTGCTCGCGATGAACAACGGTAGGATCCCGTTCGGGACGCTGTCCGATATCATTGCGGGTGAGAACAGGAAGCTTGCCGGTCCCACTGCTCCCGCCTGCGGACTGTACCTCAACAAAGTGTTTTATGATAATTTGAGATAAATTGCTAATATTACTTGGTAGCCACTGATTCATTTTCGCCATATGGCAGGGTGCGCAGCTTGCCGGCATCTTTTCTGCCATAGTGCCCAATAATCCTTATCTATACGTCAGTATGCGTGCGGATTATTTGCACACCCGAATTGATCATTGACAACCGGTACTTGAAATCGGGTGAGAATATGGATGAAAAAGGAAGACGCTTCGCTCCTCAGACTGAAGAGCCTGTTGATCAACTCGAAAAGACGGCTTCGGATGAAACAGAAACCGAAGATCATGCGCCGAGAGCGAAACATGCCGCAAGCAAAGATAAGCGTCTGAAAGATAAAAACGCAAAGAAGCTGGAGAAGCTTTTGAAAAAACAGAAGAAGAAGGATAAGCGCGCCGGTCGCGATCTCCCCGACGACGAGGAAATACCCGACGAGCAGGGGACGGAAGAGGGGGATTTTGATGTGGAGTCTCAGACAGAGGAACATCACCGCACTCCTAAAAAATCTTCTCGCAAAAAGATCATCGCCGTCGCGGTGATCATCGTCCTGTTGTTTGCTGTCGTATTCTTCGCATTCAACAGCGACAAGCTGTCGTTTCATAATATTTCCAACTTTTTCCAGTATGGCTTGCTGAATAAGCAGAGTGAAGAAAAATTCCCCTTGGATATCAAGGGTGAGAGTATCAGCGCGGGCAACTTCATTCGAATAGGGCAGGATATCTGCTATTCTTCCGATACCAAGACCTGTCTCTTGAATAATTACGGCAGAAGTCTCTTTTCTGCGCAGCATGCCTTCATCAATCCCGTGTTGACCACAGGGGAAAAGGGCTGTTTGGTCTATAATCTCGGCGGTACCGGTTACCAGCTGATCGACAAAGAAGGCACGGTCTACAGCGCGGAAGCAGAGAATAATATTCTTGTAGCGAATTATTCTGACAGCGGCGCCTATGCGATCGTGACACAGAGCGGAGGCTATCTCTCGAAGCTCTATGTCTATAACGAAAAGCATGAACAGATCTTCGCTTACTCCTTTGCCGACTACTACGTCACCTCCGTCAGCTTGAATTCCGGCGGCACCAAGGCTGTCGTAGCCGGCGTATCCGCCTTGAACGGCGTGAACATCGCTTCTGTTTACGTACTGGATTTTACGAAAGATACGCCCTTGCATTTCAAAGAGCTTGAAAATAATATCATCTATGAAGTCGAGTATATCGGCGATAAATACGCCTGCGCGATCGGTCGATCGGCATCCTACACGGTCAATACGAGCAACGGTGAGATCGTGACCAATAATTATGACGGACGTAATCTGACCGCCTTTGATATCAACAGGGATACCGACACCTACACCTTGTCATTATCCGGTTCCGGCGACGGCAGAAACTGTGATATCATCTCCTATAATACCAGCGGCGCGCAGGAAAAGTCCTTTACCGTTGATGAAAAGGTCATCGATCTCTCTACCTATAAGGGCAGGGTCGCGCTGCTGACCGGCGATAAGGTGATGCTCTACTCCAAGGACGGCAATTCGATCTCACAGAAGGAGCTCAGCTCCGATCCTCATTCTGTCGCGCTGTACACATCATCGGACGCCTATGTGCTTTGCACAGGTTACATAAACGCATACACGCTGTGAGGGTTCTATGATTTTTGATATTATTCTGGTTGTTATCTTCATCGTATTGATCGTGATCAATATCCATCGGGGAGCCGCGAGATCGCTCGCCGGTATTCTCGCGACTGTTCTGTCTTACATCGGCGCGACAGCGCTGGGCAAGATGTTGGCTGCAGCGACCTACAGCGGGCTTGTCAGACCTGCCTTGGATAAGGCTGTGTCCGACGCGGTCTCTAACGTCAGCGCCGACGCCGCGGGTTCTGTTTTAGAATCTCTTCCGAAGTGGCTGACCGGCTTGATGGATATCTCAAGCGATGATTTTACCAATATCCTGTCCGAACCGATCGCGAACGTCAATCAGACCGTGACAAAAGCGGTCGACGCTGCCGTTCAGCCGGTCGCCGAAGGGCTGTTGACTTTCTTTATCACCATCATCCTGTTCTTCGTGTTCATGATCCTCTTGCGGTTCATCCTAGTCAAACCGCTGGTCAGACTGTTCCGTTTCCCGGGGCTGAGAGCGATCAACAGGGTCTTGGGCGCGGTGATCGGCGTCATCGACGCTTTGCTGCTGGTATGTATGCTGGCGTATCTGACGAAGCTGATCCTGCAGAACATCGGATCTAATTCCACATGGTTCAATGAGTCAACAATTTACAATTCTTTCATATTTTATCACTTTTATAGTGGTAATATATTCACATGGATCAGTTCATTGGTCACCGGTCGATGAAATAGCTTAATTGACAGATCAATGAATTTCCAAAATGAGGGACGAAGAAATGAGTAATGAAACAAAAAATGAAGTCATAAGTAAAGATCTGATGACGATACCGAACGCGATATCGTTTATCAGAATCCTGTTGATCACACCGTTCGTCGCGTTCTTTATCCAGCGAATGTATGTGGCTGCCGCGATCACGGTCGGCATTTCGGGTCTATCCGATCTTTTCGACGGTTGGATCGCCCGAAAATTCCATCAGGAATCGGAGCTTGGTAAGGTTTTGGATCCTCTGGCGGATAAGCTGACGCTGATCGCCGTCGGCGTTTGCCTGATCTTTATCGAACCGTATGTACTGCCCTTGATGATCATCATGGTGTTAAAGGACGTCCTCATGATCATCGGCGGTACCATTGTCATCAATCAAGGCGTTATCCCGCCGAAATCCTCTTGGTACGGCAAGCTCAGCACCTTTATGTTCTACATCTCGGTCGGCATGGTCGTACTGATGGCGATCTTCGGTTATGTCAATAAACCTCTGTCGCTTACGGTGCTCGGTATCACCGCCGCGATGATGATCTTCTC
Source organism: uncultured Ruminococcus sp. (assembly GCA_902790985.1). Lineage (GTDB taxonomy): Bacteria > Bacillota > Clostridia > Oscillospirales > Acutalibacteraceae > Ruminococcoides. Next base: position 13,196 of record CADAUE010000030.1, on the reverse strand, counting down.
TCTGGTCAATTACGCGATCATCTTCTTCAAGATCCAGAAACAGGTCAAGAACAAAGAGAAGAACAAACCGGTCCAGGCGGGTATCACAGAGGATCAATAAATAGGATAACAACTGATCTTTTTATATACATCATTCCTAGCAGTTTTCGGAAAGGAGAATGATCATGATTTGTTCCAAATGCCAGAAACGCCCCGCTGTCGTCTTTGTATCCAGCAACAAGGACGACCGGCAACCGCGCGGCTACTGCCTTGTATGCGCCAAAGAACTGGGCATCAAGCCGGTAGAAGATATCATCAAGAAGATGGGCATCTCTCCCGATGACCTTGAAGCGGTGCAGGAGCAGATGGATTCCATCATGGAGAATATGGGAGATATGGGGGATATGTCGGAGCTTGCGCAGAGTATGCAGAACAACTCCGAGATCACACCCTCTGAGGAAAATGACGACGAGGATAACTTTACTCCCGGCGGAGCGCCGTCGTTCCCGAATTTCTTCAATATGTTCGGCGGTAATGCCGCAAATAATAATGCGGCGAATACCGGCGATAAAAAGAATAAAGATAAAAAACAGCAGAAAAACCGCAAGCATATCAACCTCTACTGTGAGGACTTGACAAAAAAAGCCCGCTCGGGCAATATCGACAACGTCGTCGGCAGAGATAAAGAGATCGAGCGCGTCATCCAGATCCTGTCCCGCAGAACCAAGAACAATCCCTGTCTGATCGGTGAGCCCGGCGTCGGTAAGACCGCTATCGCCGAGGGATTGGCGCTGCGTATCGCACAGGGCAAGGTGCCTCATCGCTTGAAAGACAAGGAGATCCAGCTGCTCGATCTGACCGCGCTGATCGCCGGTACCCAGTTCCGCGGTCAGTATGAGAGCCGTATCAAGGGCCTGACCAAAGAGGTCAGAGAAGCCGGTAACATCATCCTGTTCATCGACGAGGTGCACAATCTCGTCGGCGGCGGTGACAGCGAAGGAACGATGAACGCCGCCAACATCCTCAAACCCGCCTTATCCCGCGGTGAGATCCAGGTCATCGGCGCGACCACTTTCAACGAATATCGCAAGTACATCGAGAAGGATTCCGCTCTCGAACGTCGTTTCCAGCCCGTCAAGGTCGCTGAACCGAGTATCGGCGATACGATCGATATCTTACGCGGCATCAAAGAATATTATGAAAAGCATCATAATGTATCGGTAGGGGATGACATCGTCCGCAAGGCGGCTGTATTCTCCGAGCGTTACATCACCGATCGCTTCCTGCCCGATAAAGCGATCGACCTGTTGGATGAAGCGTGTGCCTGCGCTTCTCTGCGCAACAAAGAGCGCGAGCAGTATGAGAGCTTGATCGACGAGAAAAAGGCTTTACAGGCGACCAAGGACGAGATCTCCAACGAGGAGAATATCGACTATGAAGCCTTGGCGACCGTCACCTCGGAGCTTGCGAGGGTCGACGAGCATTTGAAGGGCTTTGATGAATCTTCGCTTACCGCGCAGGTGACCGAGGTAGACCTTGCGAACGTGATCGAGCTGTGGACAGGTATTCCGCAGTCAAGAGTACGCGAGAATGAGCTGATCAAGCTCAAGGATATCGAAGAATCACTGAAAAAGAAGATCATCGGACAGGATGAAGCGGTCGACGCCCTTGCAAAGGCGATCAAACGCTCCCGCGTACAGATCTCACCGCGCCGCAGACCGGCGTCGTTCATCTTTGTGGGTCCCACCGGCGTCGGAAAGACCGAGCTGGTCAAGGTGTTGTCACTCGAGCTTTTCGACACGCCCGAAACGCTGATCCGTTTGGATATGTCAGAGTTCATGGAGAAGCACTCCGTCAGCAAAATCATCGGTTCACCTCCCGGCTATGTCGGCTATGACGAAGCGGGACAGGTGACCGAGAAGGTCAGACGCAGACCGTATTCTGTCCTGCTCTTTGACGAGATCGAAAAAGCGCATCCCGATGTGCTGAATATCCTCTTGCAGATCCTCGATGAAGGCAAGCTGACAGACGCCCACGGCAGGACCGTTGACTTCTCCAACACCGTTATCGTTATGACGTCCAACGCCGGCTCCGCTCATCGTGAGAATGCCCTCGGCTTCGGTAAAACGCAAGAAAATGCCGAGCGCGACAGCGTGATGAAGGGGCTGCGTGAGTTTCTGCGACCCGAGTTCATCGCGCGCGTGGATGAGATCATCATCTTTAGGAGCCTTAATTCCGACGACTTTGTCAAGATCGCGAACCTTATGCTGAGAGAATATGTCGAGACGCTCCGTGAAAAGGGGATCGACTTCCGCTTTGACGACGCGGCATGCCGCTATCTTGCGGATAAATCCTGCAACGGTCAGTCGGGAGCGCGTGATCTGAGGAATCTCATCCGTAAAGAGGTCGAGGATAAGATCACCGAGCAGCTGATCCTGCACGGCGAGGGCGGTATCTCCGCCATCTCGCTTTCTTCTGACGGCGAGACGCTGACGGTCGAAACAATTTGATCAAATATCTCGGGGCGGTGTGAAAGCCGTCCCGAGAATGATGATTTTGGTTGACATATTTCAAAATTATGGTATACTAATACTGCTGTTGGGAAGTAGCCAAGC
>CADAUE010000030.1:0-10568 GCA_902790985.1 uncultured Ruminococcus sp. | reverse complement strand
GGTATACTAATACTGCTGTTGGGAAGTAGCCAAGCGGTAAGGCAACGGACTTTGACTCCGTCATTCGTGGGTTCGAACCCCGCCTTCCCAGCCAGAAACGCCATGCTAACGCATGGCTCAAAGAAGAAAGAATAAAGAATAAATAATAATCAGCTAAACCTTAAAGCGTTTCTGGTGTATTATTCACTATTCTTTATTCTTTTTTTCTTTATTCATTAATAAATGTTAAGGAAATGCTCTTATGATTTACAAAAATCCTTTGTTAGAAAAATCCCTGCACTTTGCGGCACGCATTGTAAGGCTATATCAATATCTATCTAAAGAAAAGAAGGAAACCGTTATTTCCAAGCAAATTATTCGTAGCGGAACCTCTATCGGAGCAAACGCCAATGAAGCGGTTTACGGAGTAAGTTAGGCTGATTTTATTGCCAAATTGCAAATTTCGCTAAAAGAAACTGCCGAAACGGAATATTGGTTAAGATTACTATTGTTATCGGAATACATTGATGAAAAGGAAGCAAAGTCATTAATTGACGATTGCCTGGAAATTAAACGGATTTTGATTGCTTCTTTGAAAACTGCGAAGGACAAAAACAAATAACATAAGTTCACTACCCCACAGCACTTTCCCGAAAACCCATCTTTTTTGCCTATCCTTGACATACTAAGTGAATAAAAAAAGATATTCACGCCAAAAAGCCCGATTTGATCGGGCTTTTTCTCGTTTGAAAACATGATGATTGCCACTTAGTATTACACATGATTGTAGATCGGCTCATTTTTTTTGATATAAATCAGCAAAATAATTCCAGCTGGGAATATTTACGAAAGGATTGTATGATATAATCAAAATAACTAAATTTTTTTAAATGATACATGGTATTTTTGGGAAAGACCATGATACAGCGGCGGCGCTTTGTACATTCATCTTTCGGCGCTTTCGCTGTGTGATCATTCGTGTTTAGTTAACTTTTGTTTTCCTTTGTTGGCGCGAGCCAATGTCCGGTATGAATTCTATATGCGGTCAGCGGGCAGATCAAAGAGAAAACGGTTATATCAGAGAATGTCATTGCGAGGAGCGATATACAAATTGTCATTGCGAGGCTCGCAAGAGCCATGGCAATCTCCACCGATATTCAATAGTCATTGCGAAGCCTCTTTAGGGGCTGTGGCAATCTCCACCGAATGCAATTCACCGCCACTGCGAGGGGCGATATCCAAATTGTCATTGCGAGGCTCGCAAGAGCCGTGGCAATCTCCACCGAATGCAATGTTCCTCCTCGCAATGACAATCTGAAATGCGCCCCGTGGCAATCTCATATATCAGAGAATGTCATTGCGAGGAGCGGACGCGTGCGTCGGCGACGTGGCAATCTCAACCTATATTATTTTAAGGAGGATTTTTTACATGATGAAAAAACAAAAGACCCGTCAGTATTCTGCTGGTCTTTATGATGATCGTCAGCCTGTTCACCGTGGTTCCGATTACGGCGAGCGCGGCAGAAGAAGAAACAAAAACCGTCACATGGACTTCTTTTCCCGAAACTGGTGGAATGTCATCAGGTGGCGTTACCCTTACTACGGCACAAAGTAATACCCGTATAGGCAATGTTTTCTATAAGGGTAGAGGCAACTCCACCTTTACGGCGCCCGAAGGATCGGTATTCACCAAGATTGAAATCAAGAATTTTAGTCATTATGACTCTCTTAATTTCCCCGGTGCCACAGTTGCGGAGTCCGGCGGTTATCAGCTCGATGATCCGGAAGCTCCGATTTGGGTGCAGTATTATACGGCCACATGGACAGGTGAAGCATCGGAAGTAACCTTCTCAGGTGGTATTACCAACGTTCAGTCCATCGTGTTCACGCTTAAGAGTGTCCCTGCTCCCACCGAGGCTCCCACCGAGGCTCCGACCGAGCCCGCGGCTGAACCGATTACTGTTGTATGGGATAGTTATACCGGAGAATTTAGTCAAGATTCTGGTATTGTTAAGCTAACAGGCGCCACACTTTTTGTCGATATGGGCGAATGTATAGTAGGAGATGACTATGCTGAGGGAAAATTTACAACAGACGCAGGCGTATTTACCAAGATACAGATAAGCGGCGGTCAAGGCGGCTTTAGTGGTGAAGGCTGGAGTGACGGAACATGGACGGGTGAGTCTTCAAGTGTACCGTTTACCGGACGTTTGACAAACAACGAACAAGAAGCGGAGTTTACAATCACCTTTACGATCGTTCCTGCTCCCGCTGCGACCGAGGCTCCGACCGAGCCCGCTCCCACTTCGTTCACCGTGAAATTCACCGATTCACTCGGCTGGGGTGACATACACGTCTACTATTGGGACAACGGCCCTGAGTTTCCGGGTACTGCGATGGACAAGGATGAGGTCAATGAATACGGGCAGCAGGTCTATACCGCTGAAATTCCCGCTGACGTCGAGGGTATCATCTTCAACGGCAACAACAACCAGACCGTAGATATTAAAGAGAATATCGCGGACGGCGCACATTGGTACGCCATCAACGAGCAGGATTTATGGTTCTACAAGGTCAAGCTCGTCGGCGCAGTTGAGCCGACCGAGGCTCCCACCGAGGCTCCGACCGAGGCTCCGCCTGTAATCAGCACCGTCACATGGGATAATAATAGCCTTCAAAAGACCAGCGGCGGAAAATCTTCCGGCGGTGTAACTCTTACTACAGAGCAAGATAAAACCCGTGTGAACGATTGTTTCTATAGTGGAAGAGGCAGCGCCACCTTTACGGCGCCCGAAGGATCGGTATTCACCAAGATTGAACTCAAGGATGCTGAGTATTATGATTCCCTTAATTTCCCCGGTGCCACAGTTGCGGAAAGCGGCGGATATTGGGATAACATGATGCCGGAAGATCCAGAATGGATACCATATTATACAGTTACATGGACAGGTGAATCATCAGAAGTAACCTTCTCAGGTGATGTTTACGGCATTCAGTCCATCGTGTTCACACTTAAGAGCACCGCTCCCGCTCCGACCGAAGCTCCCACCGAGGCTCCGACTCCGGCGAAGCCGCAAGCCGGCGATATTCTGCCTGAGAGTGATTATCTGACATTCACGGCAGTAGAAGCCTGCTCTTCGGTAAAGTTGAATGTTAGTTGCGGTAATAATTTGCAGTATAATAAAAACAACTCCGGTTGGGTCAGTTATGATCCGGGCACGCAGATTGCGCTCGCAAACGAGGGCGATTCTGTTAGCTTTAGCGGAAAAGATACTACATTCGATTTTTCCAAATACGTTTCGATTGGCGGAAAAGCAGCGTGCAGCGGTAATGTTATGTCGCTGAGGCTCAGTGATGGCGTGATTCAAGGCTTGACCGATTATTGCTTTTCATATATGTTTGATTACTGTACCGGATTAACGACAGCGCCTGAACTGCCTGAAACAGCGCTTGCGCCATATTGCTACAGCAATATGTTTGAAGGTTGTACGAGCCTGACCGCAGCTCCCGAGCTTCCCGCGACTACGCTTGCGGATTGCTGTTACTACAATATGTTTGCAGGCTGCGAGAATCTGACCACGGCTCCCGAGCTTCCCGCGACTACGCTTGCGGAAAGCTGCTACAGCACTATGTTTGGAGGTTGTAAGAGCCTGACCGCAGCACCCGAGCTTCCGGCGACAACGCTGGCGAGAAACTGCTACAACGGTATGTTTCAAGGCTGCGAGAGCCTGACCGCGGCTCCCGAGCTTCCCGCGACAACAATGATGGAAGCCTGCTACTACGGTATGTTTAGTGGCTGTAAGAGCCTGACCGCAGCTCCCGAGCTTCCCGCGACAACGCTGGAGTATGGTTGCTACAACAGTATGTTTTCGTACTGCGAGAATCTGACCACCGCTCCCGAGCTTCCCGCGACAACGCTTGCGATTATGTGCTACTGCGATATGTTTAGTAACTGCCCCAAGATTTATATTTCAGACGAAGCGGGTACATTTGATGGTATTACATATTCAGCCGAATACAGGATTCCGTCAAGCGGTACGGGTCAATCTGCAACTTATGCACTTAATAATATGTTTAGTTCCACCGGCGGTAAATTCAAAGGAACTCCGAACCTCAACACAACCTATTACATTCCTGCTCCCGCTCCCACCGGCTACACCGTAACATGGAAGAACGGCGACACCGTTCTCAAAACCGACACGGTTGAGGACGGCACTGCCCCTGCCTATAGCGGCAATGTGCCCGAAAAGGCGGAGGACGACGACTTCACCTACACCTTCTCCGGCTGGACTGACGGCGCCAACACCTACGGCGCAACCGATGCTCTCCCCGCTGTCACAGGCGATATCACCTACACCGCGACCTTTGACGCTGTCGCGAAGTACGAGCCCGGCTACTACCTCGTCGGCACCTTCACCAACTGGAAGGTAGACCCCGCGTACCGGCTCACCGAAAACCCCGAGGCAGACGGCGAGTATATGATTACTCAAGTCCCGCTGACGACCACCGACGGATTCAAGGTCGTATACGCTAAACCGGGCGAGGGCTTTGTATGGTTCCCCGACGGCATGGATAATAACATTTCTGTCGAGAATAACGACAAGTACAATATCTACTTCCGTCCCGACGGTACAGACGACGAGGCGTGGGATTACGGCGTGATCTTCACCGAGCGCTATGTCCCCGCCGAGAGCACCGAGGCGATCAACACGATCAACGCCCTGCCCGACGCCGAGAGCGTGACCCTCGCCGACGCGGAGCAGATCGAGGCGGCAAGACAGGCATATGATGCCCTGACCGACGAGCAGAAGGGCTATATCGACGCCGAAACTCTCACAAAGCTCACCGACGCTGAGCAGAAGATCGCGAATATCGAGGCGGCAAACGCGGTTACCGAAAAGATCATCGACCTGCCCGCAAACGATGAGATGACCATCGAGGATAAGGACGACGTAGAAGCAGCCTACGCCGCTTACAATGACCTTACCGACGACCAGAAGGCTCTTATCGACGACGGAATTTACGAAAAGCTCTCCGGCGCCCTCTATATGATGGAGTGCATCGTAGCCGCTGACGACATCACCACCCGTATCAATAACCTCCCCGAGCTCGAGGCTCTCGCTCTCAGCGATAGAGCAACCGTCGACGGCATCAGAGAAGACCTCGACACCTTCGACGACACCGCTCTTGACCTCGTAGATGATGAAGTTATTAACAAGCTCGAAGCCGCCGAGGAGAAGATCGCCGACCTCGAGGCAGCAAAGGCAGTTGACGATCAAGTCAACGCCCTGCCCGAGACTATCTCCCTTGACGATCAGGAGGATGTAGAAGCGGCAAGAGAAGCGTACGAAGCGCTGACCGACGATCAGAAGGGTTATGTAGAGCCCGAGACACTGACCAAGCTGACCGACGCCGAGCTGGAGATCTCCAAGCTCCTGGCGGACAAAGAAGCGGCTGACGCTGTCTCCGCGATCATCAACAACCTGCCCGCTAACATCAACCTCAAGGACAAAGAACTCGTCGAAGCCGCAAGAGAAGCGTATGACGCGCTGACCGATGGCGAAAAGGCCTTTGTTCCCGAAGAAACGCTCAACAAGCTGACCGCCGCCGAGAAGAAGCTCGACGACCAGCTTGCCGCGTCCATCGTAGTATTCAAGATCAACATGATCCCCGCCGAGGTCACTGTAGACAGCAAGCCTGTCATCGAAGCGGCAAGAGCCGCGTATGACGCGCTGACCGACGACCAGAAGGCGTGGGTCGACGACGTATATCTCACAAAGCTGACCACCGCTGAGGAAACCCTCGCCCAGATCGAGGCGGATATCGCCGCCGCGAAGGCAGTCACCGATTCGATCAACGCTCTGCCCGAGACCATCACCCTCGACAATCAGACCGACGTAGAAGCCGCCCGTGAAGCTTACGACGCGCTGACCGACGCCCAGAAGGCTCTGGTAGAAGAAGAAACCCTCAACAAGCTGTCCGACGCGGAGGATGCCCTCGAGGTAGTCCTTGACGACAAGGCAGCCGCAGACGACGTCGCCGACCTGATCGACGCCCTGCCCGAAGAGGTTACCCTCGACGATCAGGCAGACATCGAAGCAGCCCGCGCCGCGTACGACGCTCTGACCGACGACCAGAAAGCATACGTTGACGACGAGACCCTCGCCGCTCTGACCGACGCTGAGGAAGCAATCGCCGCTCTAACCGCCGACAAGGCAACCGCAGACGCTGTCACCGAGCTCATTAACGCTCTGCCGACCGAGAACATCACCGTCTCCGACGCCGAGCAGATCAACGCCGCGTCCGACGCATATGACGCTCTGACCGACTCCCAGAAGTCGTTCGTAGACGAAGAGACCGTCAACGCTCTGACCGCCGCAAAGAACGCTCTCGAACAGGCTTACGAGGATAAGGCAGAAGCCGACGCCGTCACCGATCAGATCAGCGCTCTGCCCGAAGAGATCACCCTTGACGATCAGGCTGACGTAGAAGCAGCCCGTGCCGCTTACGACGCTCTTACCGACGCCCAGAAGGCATACGTAGAGGAAGATACCGTCACCGCTCTTACCGACGCTGAGGAAGCCCTCGCAGTCGTTCTCGACGACAAGGCAGCCGCTGACGATGTCACCGAGCTGATCGACGCCCTGCCCGAAGAGGTTACCCTCGACGATCAGGCAGACATCGAAGCAGCCCGCGCCGCTTATGACGCGCTGACCGACGACCAGAAAGCATACGTTGACGACGAGACCCTCACCGCCCTGACCGACGCTGAGGAAGCTCTCGCGGCCGTAACCGCCGACAAGAACGCCGCCGACGATGTATCCGGTACCATCAACAACCTGCCCGCGACCGTTACCGTCGACGACGAAGAGACCATCAAGGCGGCTCGCGAGGCTTACGACAACCTCACCGACGACCAGAAGGCATTTGTAAGCGAAGAGACATTAAAGAAGCTGACCGACGCAGAGGCAGCTCTCACTCAGGCTTACGCGGATAAGGAGACCGCTGACGAGGCTTCCGAGCTGATCGACGCTCTGCCGACCGAGGACATCTCCATCGACGACAAGGATCAGATCAAGGCAGCTCGCGAGGCTTATGACGCCCTTACCGACGCCCAGAAGTATTATGTATCCGAAGAGACCCTCAAGAAGCTCACCGACGTAGAAGAGATCTTCGCTCCGATCGAGAAGCTCTATGAGGATCAGAAGGCAGCTCTGAACGTAGAGTACATGATCGAGGATCTTCCCACTGAGATCACCCTCGACGACAAGGCCGACGTAGAAGCCGCCCGTGCCGCATATGACGCCCTTACCGACGACCAGAAGGCTCTTGTACAGGAGAAGTTCCTCAACATGCTCACCGCCGCTGAGGACAAGATCGCGGCAGCCGAGGTTACCGCTCAGATCGAAGCTCTGCCCGAGGAGATCACCCTCGACGACAAGACCGACGTAGAAGCAGCAAGAGCCGCATATGACGCTCTGACCGATGATCAGAAGGCTCTGGTTGACGACGAGACCCTCGCCGCTCTGACCGACGCGGAAGAAGCGATCGCTAAGCTGACCGCTGACAATGCAGCCGCTGACGCAGTCACCGAGCAGATCGAAGCGCTGCCCGAGGAGATCACCCTTGACGATCAGGCTGATGTAGAAGCAGCAAGAGCCGCTTATGACGCTCTGACCGACGACCAGAAGGCTCTGATCGACGACGAGACCCTCACCGCTCTGACCGACGCGGAAGAAGCGATCGCTAAGCTGACCGCAGACAAGGCGGCAGCCGACACAGTCAGCGATCAGATCAGCAGCCTGCCCGAGGAGATCACTCTTGAGGACAAGGACGACGTAGAAGCAGCAAGAGCCGCATACGACGCTCTGACCGACGACCAGAAGGCTTTCGTAGACGACGAAACCGTAGAGAAGCTGACTGACGCAGAGACCGCAATTGCCGATCTCGAAGCAGCAGAAGAAGTCACCGATCAGATCGAGGCTCTGCCCGAGGAGATCACCCTTGAGGACAAGGACGACGTAGAAGCAGCAAGAGCCGCTTACGACGCTCTGACCGACGAGCAGAAGGCTCTTGTAGACGATGAAACTCTCGCTATTTTGACCGACGCCGAGACCGCTATAGCTAATCTTGAAGCGGCAAAGGCAGTGACCGAGCAGATCGAAGCTCTGCCCGAGGAGATCACCGTTGACGATAAGGACGACATCGAAGCAGCCCGTGCCGCATACGAGGCGCTGACTGACGATCAGAAGGCTCTGGTCGACGACGAGACCCTCACCGCTCTGACCGACGCCGAGGACGCCCTCGCCGCAGCAGAAGTCACCGAGATGATCAACGAGCTCCCGACCGACATCACCTTTGACAACATGAACGACGTCATCAACGCGAGCGCGTCTTACGAGGCTCTGACCGACAGCCAGAAGGCTATGGTCGACGCAGACGCCGTGAAGAAGCTTGTCACCGCGGCGAACGCAGCGGTCAAGATCCTGGTAGACATGAAGGAAGCAGAGAAGGTCGAGAATCTGATCAACGCTCTGCCCGAAAAGATCACCACATCTGATAAGGACGACATCGAAGCAGCCCGTGCCGCTTACGAGGCGCTGACCGATGACCAGAAGGCTCTGATCGATGAAGACACCTTGAAGAAGCTGACCGACGCGGAAGAAGCGCTTGAGAAGACCGACGCGGATCAAGAAGCCGCCGACGCAGTTGTTGAGCAGATCGAAGCTCTGCCTGACGTCATCCTTCTTGAAGATAAGGCGGATGTTGAAGCCGCAAGAGAAGCGTATGACGCCCTGACCGACGACCAGAAGGCGCTTGTTACCAATCTCGACAAGCTGACAGAAGCCGAGAAGATGATCGCCGATCGCGAGGCTGTCAAGGCAGTTGTGGACATGATCAACGCCCTGCCCGAGGACATCACTCTTGACGACAAGGCTGATGTTGCGGAGGCGCGCGAAGCTCTTAATAATCTGACTACCGATCAGACAAATATTTTCCCGATGAGCGCTATCGACAAGCTGTTCAAGGCTGAAGATAAGATCAGAGATCTCGAAGCCGCTGACGCAGTCACCGAGCAGATCAACGCTCTGCCCAAGGAGATCACCATCGAGAACAAGGACGACGTAGAAGCAGCAAGAGCCGCATACGACGCTCTGACCGACGACCAGAAGGCTCTGGTTGATGAGAAAACCTTAGAGAAACTGACAGACGCGGAAGACGCTCTCAACAGCTTAGTCCTCCTTGGCGATGTTGACGGCGACGGCGAAGTATCCGGCTTCGACGTAACCTGGATCCTGCGTATGACAGCGGACATGAGTATTTCTATCCCCATCAACGAGAAAGCAGCCGACGTTGACGGCGACGGTGAGATCACCGTATTTGACGCAACTCTGATCCAGCGTTACCTCGCTGAGATGACCGTCAATTACCCGATCAACGAGTATGTCTGATCGCTGAACAAAGTAATAGTTTTACCATAAACACATCGGAGGATGGAGCTCGGCTCCATCCTCCTTTTTTATGCAATTATCAAAGCTATACGAAATATAGCGCAATAGATGATAAAGGTTTTTATTAAGGATTAGTATTACAAAGCGGCGACGTGAGGTAAGGCAGGCGGCAGATAAATAAACCACCCTTCTGAGATAAGAAGGGTGGTTAAAATCATATTGTTTCCCCGATAGAATAGGGGATCTTCATTTCTGAGAGCCAACGCTGAATCCATGCTGCGTCAAAAATTGAGATTTCATTGTCTGCATCTGCGTCAGCAGCGGTTTCGCTGAAGGTGTCGGGTACTTTCATATCTACCAGATACCGCTGAATCCAAGTAACGTCGAAAATCGTAACGATACCGTCAGCGTCAGCGTCACCGAGAATGGTGGGAGCGACGGCCTGAGCCGATAACGATACGGACAAAGACATCCGTCCGGACGATTCCTCTATGTTTGCGCCGTTAACTGTCACGACAGTATTATCATCCAACCAGTAGCCGAAGTCGGGATCAAGCAGACAATCAACATAGTAGGTTTCACCTTTCTCAAAAGTCCCTTCGAAGGTGGTGTATTCATCGTTGTCCTTTGTGTACCACTGAGAATATTGATACTCGGGATCGGAGTATATTGAATAATGCGCTTCGTCTTCGGGTATCAGCACAGGAGGAGGCGTCTGAATGCCATCGGTCAAGGTAACAGTTGTGCCTATAATTGGCTGGTCAAGTGTCAAGTTGACTTCCTTGATCTTAGTGTAGAAGCCGGCGTATACGGTCATGTCAGATGTGACGGTCGTATTTAACAGAGTAGATGCGTCCTCGCCGTATTCCTCTTCGTCCGCAAATTCTGTCAGCGGCTTCGTCGCCAGATCGCGGAAGATAAAGTCCTTGGTCTCCATCGCTTCAAGCGTCTCAAACACTCCGGCGTTATCAAGCGCGTCAAAGAACCTTGCGCCGCCGGGTACCTCTACGGTAATGTCCTCTCCGTGACCGGCAAGGTTAATGTTGACAGTGCAGATTTTAGGCACTTCGAGAAATTCCGGGCGATAGCACTTGAGATTATACCAGCGGTAGGAGGGTCTGTAACGGTAATTGTTCA
>CADAUE010000029.1 GCA_902790985.1 uncultured Ruminococcus sp. | reverse complement strand
GGAAGGCGCAGGCAGGCTGGCGCCTGTCAAGACTGACAACGCAGTTATGCGGAATTCTCCGCAATAGATATTAAAGTGTTTTATTGCTACTTAGTATAAAAGCGTTTTATGTTAATTTTACCATAGTTTTCTGCTAGATTTGACAGATATAAAATTATATAATGCTATTATAGGATCAAAATTTCTTAGGAGGTAAATTAAGATGAAAAAAGCAGCAGCATTAGCGCTGGCGGTTCTTATGATCATCACAGCCCTGCCGTTTACGGTAAGTGCCGCCGATGAAAAGGGCGCTCCCTCTGATTATGCGTCAGAGCCTGCGCTCTATGTCCACGCGGTCAGCGATTCTGCAGATGTTGAAGCGTGGCAGATGTGGCAGAGTGTGCATGACGAGGACTTCGAGGTCAGCAAACCCAACGAAAAGTATTTCTTCCTGCCTTCGTCCGCGGGAAAAACTTCCGTCGACGTCTACAACGGTTTTGACGCCGCTGTGACCGTCAACGGCAAAACGATCGCGTCAAAGACGACCGAGGCGGTCAGCTACACGGCTGATACCGCCTATAACGTCAGTGTCATCGGTACAACCTATACGTTGACGATGATGAACTCCGGCGCAGAAGCCGCTGTCTATATCAACAACCCCAACGCGGACGGCAACGGCACCGACTTGATGACGTATCTGAACGATACGAAAGATAACAGTGCCAAGGCGACCGGAGCGATCGTCACACCCGACGGCGCGATCGACAATACGACCGTCAAGAAGATCAAGGGCAGAGGCAATACCTCGTGGGATAAGCCGAAGAAGGGCTATAACATTACCTATGACAAGAAGGTCGGTATAGCCGGTATGGAGAAGAACAAAAAGTATTCTATCCTGCCGAACTACCAGGATGACTCTCTTTCCCGCAACCGCATCCTGTATGATCTGTCCGACGCGGTCGGTATGCCGTACGCGTCCGATTCACGCTATGTCGATTTCTATGTCAACGGCTTCTACTGGGGCTCCTACCTCATGACCGAGAAGGTCGAACCCGGCAGCTTGGTTCCCGAGGTGACCGATGACTGCTACCTCAACGAGGACGGTTCGATTAAGGAGGATTTCCCCTTTATCGCCGAGGTGGACGCGAGCGCGACCGACGGTGATTATTATGTCACCACCAATAATATGAAGATCACCATCAAGGCGCCCGAGATCGACCCCGGCCAGCCCGGCTATGATGAAGTCAAGAACTATGTCAAAACGAAGTTCAGCGCCTTCTATACCGCTACCTCGCAGAACAGCGATCTTTCCGCTGTTGCCGATATCGATTCTGTCGCTAAACTCTATCTGATCAACGAGCTGGGCAAGAACTGGGACAGCGGCGTTTCTTCCACCTTCTTTACCTATAAGCAGGATGAAAACGGCGTCTATAAGTTCTACGGCTCTCCCGTATGGGACTATGACAACTCCCTGGGCAACGCGGTTGGCGTCGGCTGGGATCTGCGTACGATCGGCGTGACCGATTATGAAGCGTACACCGGCTGGTGGTGCCAGTACAAAGGAAAGTCCAGCTCTTCGGCGAAGCGTTCCAATAACATCATCGCGCGTATCTCTCAGAATCAGAAGGTTCAAGAGGTTGTTCCGCAGATCTGGTTCGAAGATTTTGTGCCCGCGTTGAAGCATTTCTCCGGTGAAAAGTACAGTGAGAAGATCGAAAAGGAGCTGTATACCCGCGAAGAGTACTATGCTCTGGTCAAGGAAAGCGCCGAGATGAACTATAAGAGCGGTTGGCTTTTGAACACCGGTTCGTGGATCGCGGATCACTCGAAGCTGAACAAGGCGACTTACGATCCCGAGACACAGAAGATGGTCGTCGACGCTGCCGTTACCCGCTACGCACAGGATTTTGACGGCATGTATGATTACGCGTCGGATTGGATGCTCAGCCGCGCCGCGTGGCTCAGCGAGCAGTACGCGCCGAACTATACGCCTTCCGAGATCTTGGGAGACGTTGATGACGATAAGGAAGTGACTCCGTTTGACGTGACCTTTATCCTGCGCTTTGAGGTAGGTCTCGGCTCGTTGGATGAAGCCGCTCAGCGCCGCGGCGACGTTGACCTGGACGGATTGACAACCGTAATCGACGCGACCTATATTCAACGCTATTCGGTAGGTATACCCTCTGTACCCGGTATCGGTGAACCGATCTGAGAATCATAATGACGGCGGACTGTCTCGATACGGCAGTCCGCTTATTTCTTATACTAATCCTTAATAAAAACCTTTATCATCTATTGCGCTATATTTCGTATAGCTTTGTTGGGCTCCTTGACAGGCGGCAGCCTGTCTGCGTCTCCCGTCGCGCTATCCGAAATATATCACTAATATCTGATTAAATCTTTTTATCAAGGATTAGTATTATACTTGCATTATCCTGCGATTTAACTTATAATAACGTTAAATCAGCGTGAACTTTTAACACAAAGCTGAGGAGTTGAGAGGATGACGGCATACCAAGAGACCAAGATCCACGGCACCCATTCGTTCCCGTTCATCATCTACGGCGCGAGAGTGCCCGAGATGAGCGGCGGCGTTGCCTTGCACTGGCACGAAGAGATGGAGATCATCTATGTTGTCGACGGCGCCGTCAAGGTATCGGTCAGAAACACTGAGTATACGGTGAGAGGCGGCGAGATTATCCTCGTCCAGCCGCAGACGATCCATGAGATCAAACAGCACGACGAGGACAGCGCTTTTTACTTCAATATCCTGTTCCGCTTTTCGGCGTTGGAGAGCGGGGCTGAAGATGTCTGTCGGGAAAAGTATTTTGAGCCGATCTATACACGCAGGATGCTGATGCCGGAGTATGTGGATACATCGCATCCTCTCAACGCGCAGCTGACGCCGCTGATCAAGAAGCTTTTGGTCAACCCGCATTATCAGAGGTTCCACGATGAGCTGATGATCAAATCGAGGCTCTTTGAGATGATCTACCATATCTTTCGTTACTGTGAGCGCGCGGATAAGAGTACGGCATATGAGGACATCGTCTATGAAAAGCTGAAGCTGTCACTGCGATATCTCGAGGAAAACTACGCCGAGAACATCACCGTAGAGCAGATCGCTTCGCTCAGCAACTATTCCGAGAGCCATTTTTCCAAGCTTTTTAAACAGCTGACAGGCGAATCATTCAATCAATATCTGAAAAATTACCGTCTTGAGACAGCCGCGAACCGAATTATGAACGAAAAAACGAAGATCTCTGAGATCGCGGTAGCCTGCGGCTTTTCCAACCTTTCGTATTTTTCACGGGCTTTTTATGATAAATTTCAAATGACGCCGTCTGAATTCAGAAAAGAAGAGAATCAAAGACAAATCCGTATGCTCCAAAGGCAGCGTGAGGACAGCGAACAGCTGAATAAAAAGGGATCATCATAGCTTGATGATCCCTTTTGTGAATTCATTGATGATCTGACCGCCCGCGAGATTCATCGCTTCGGCGGCTCTCAGTTCGATCTCAAATATCTCTTTCGCAGTACTGTCCAGTTTTTCACAGTCCGCTCTGGTCTTGATGACCAACGGCAGCTTCACTGATTGGAACAGCCCTTCCATGCCGCTCCCGATCCCTAAGACGCGCAGATAGGGGACGGGGGTGTTTTGCAGCTCTGAGGTCACGCCGAGAAAGGCGTTGATCACGATCCTGCGGATCCGCGCCATGGTATATCGCTTGGTTTTGACAGCCTTGTATATTTCTTCTAGCGAATTATATTGCTTTGCCGCGTTGATGATCCGGTTCTCCAGTCCTTCGCTGACGTCGGCAATTTTAGCGAGCTCGTCGGCTGCGATCGTTTTCAGACGGTAGAGGACGGCGGGTTCGATGCTTTTGATACGGCTCATATGGGTGATCTCCATAGGGGTCAAGAGCTGATAAGGCTCGCCGTTTTGTATCAGCTCGCGTATCTTGGAGGCAGACGCGACTCCATCGCGGATCGCATCCTCGTTGTGCCCGACGCCCTTGCGAGGGATCGCGACCGGTCGGATACCGTATTTTCGGCACGCCTTGATATATTCGAGTGCGAGGATATTGTTGGGCTGATTGACGATCTCGGCATGTTCTGCACCCAGCGCCGTGCTCAGCGCTTTGGGATAGTACTGACCGCTTTGCATCTCTGAACGGATGGTATTGTTGACCGATTCCTTTTCCAGCTGTTCGGCTACCTCGATCAGCTCTTCAAGCGAGTTTTCAGCCCCGAAGCACAGGATGTCGCAGTTCATCTGCGCCGCGATCCGCACGCCGTTGTCCGCAAAGATCCGCGCGCTCGACAGGGCGTAGGGGGTAGGCAGCTCGATCACGACATCCGCGCCGTATCGCAGAGCGGCGGTTGTGCGCAGATATTTGTCAGCGATCGCGATATCGCCGCGTTGGACAAAGCTGCCGCTCATGATACAGACGATCTCGTCGGCATATTCTTGCTTTATTTTCTCTAAAAGAAATTTGTGACCGTTGTGAAACGGATTGAATTCGCATATCACGCCCGCCCGGCTCAATATCGCACCAACTTTCTTTGAAACTGTTGAAAAACGCTTGAAAAACCTTTTGAAATGTACTATCATAGTATATGTCAAAATTTGAAGTTTTTCAATAGGAGGATGTCTTTTATGAAAATTCTTGTTATCAACGCAGGCAGCTCCAGCCTGAAATATCAGCTGATCGACATGGATAATGAGCAGATGATCGCCAAGGGTAACTGTGAGCGTATCGGTCAAGAGGGCTCTTTCATCGGCCACAAGACCGCCGACGGCAGATCCTTTACCAAGGAGATCCCGATGCCCGACCACGCGAAGGCGTTCCATGCTGTCAGCGAGGCGCTGCTGTCTGAAGAATACGGCGTGATCAAAAACCTCAGCGAAGTTTCGGCGATCGGTCACCGTATCGTCCAGGGCGGCGCTCTGTTCAGCGATCCCGAGCTGGTCACCGAAGAGGTCATCAAGGGTATCGAGAGCTTGATCCCCCTCGCGCCGCTCCATAACCTCGGTCATGTACAGGCGATCAGAGGCTGCAAGCAGGTATTCGGCGACGACGTCCCGATGGTCGTCGTATTCGATACCGCGTTCCATTCCACTATGCCCGAGAAAGCGTATATGTACGCCGTTCCTTATGAGTATTATGAGAAGTACGCTGTCCGCCGTTACGGCGCTCACGGCACCTCCCATCGTTTCGTTTCCGGCGCGATGGCTGATCTGATGGGCAAGGACATCAAGGATCTGAAGCTCATCACCTGTCACATCGGCAACGGTTCTTCCATCACCGCTGTGCAAAACGGCAAGGTCGTCGATACTTCCATGGGTCTGACTCCGCTCGACGGCATCCTCATGGGCACACGCTCCGGCTGTCTTGATCCCTCCGTTGTAACCTTCATCGCCGAGAAAGAGGGCTTTACGCCGCAGGAGATGAACACCCTGCTGAATAAGAAATCCGGCCTTTTGGGTATCTCCGGCGTCAGCTCCGACGACCGCGACGTCACGAAGGCGGAGGAAGAGGGCAACCACCGCGCGGCTCTCGTACACCAGATGCTGTATTATCAGATCGCGAAGTATATCGGTCAGTACTGGGTCGCGATGGGCGGCTGTGACGGTATCGTCTTCACCGCGGGTCTCGGTGAGAACCAGCCCGCTCTGCGTGAAGCTGTCATCGACTATCTCGCGTTTGCCGGCGTGAAGCTCAATAAAGAGGTCAACGCAAAGACTCGTGATACCGCGTTTATCTCCGCTGACGATTCCTCCATCCCGGTCGCTGTCATCGCTACCAACGAGGAACTCGCGATCGCGAGAGATACCAAGGCGATCGTTGAAAAGCTGTAATCTGAATTGCACTGAACCGCTCTCGAAAGAGGGCGGTTTTTTGTTTCACAAAAGACCACAATTGTGACAAAAAGCACTAAGAGAAAGAAAAAGAAAAGAATAAAAGATAAAGTCAATGATAATGATAATGAAAAACGCCGCTTGCGCGACGCCTTTCTCATAACATATCATTTCATGTTGATAAAATCAACTGAGTAAGTCTAACCCGTGAGCGAGATGGGGGAGGATGAAGCCGAGGTTTTCGACAGCGCCTTTCGGGGAGCCGGGAAGGTTGATAATCAAGCTCCTGTCCTTGATCCCGGCTGTGGCGCGGGACAACATCCCCCTCGGGGTGATCTCCATGCTTTTTCGGCGCATGTACTCGGCGATCCCCGGAGCTTCACGCTCGATGATCTCTTTGGTGGCTTCGGGTGTGATATCTCGCGGCGCGAAGCCGGTACCGCCCGTGGTGACGATCAGATTGACGTCTTGTTCACAGGCTGTGAGAAGGGCTTTTTTGATATCGTTTTTCTCGTCCGGGATGATCAGCATATCACATACTTCATATCCCTGCGATTTGAGAAGCTGAGCGACAGCCGGACCGCTTTTGTCTTCATAGATACCGTTCGCGGCTCTATCGCTGACGGTGATGACGATTGCTTTGTACATCTCTATGCTCCTTACTTTCCGAACGGACAGTGAGGGTAGGTGCATTTCTCACAGTTAAGACACAGCCCGCCCTCGCCGTACATGACAAAATCCGCTTTGTTCAGCTTTACTCCCGCGGCGATCCGCGGCAAGACCAGATCAAAGATCGTCGCTTTGGCGTACATGACGCACCCGGGCAGTCCCATGACGGGCGTTCCGTCGTCATAGTAACCTAAGAGGAACATCGCCCCGGGCAGTACCGGCGCGCCGTAGGTGACGATCTTTGCGCCGCTCCTTCGTATCGCTCCGGGGGTGTTGTCGTCGGGGTCGACGCTCATCCCGCCGGTGCAAAGGATCATGTCCGCCCTGCCTTTGACAGCGTTGACGGCGCTTGTGATATGATCGATCCCGTCGCCCACGGTGAGGTGTTCGGTGACCGAGATCCCGTAGGCGCTGAGCTTCTCGATCAGTACCGGAGTGAACCTGTCCTCGATCCTGCCGTGGAATACCTCGCTGCCGGTGGTGATGATCGCGGCTGTCTTGAGGGTATAGGGCAGAACGCGCATGATGGGTGTTTCATCCATGATCGCTTTTGCTCTGTTGAGCTTATCTTTTTTGATGACCAGCGGGATGACGCGCGTTCCCGCGAGCTTATCGCCGATCTGTACGGCGGTGTCGCCCTTGCGTGTCGCGATCATGATCTCGTCGATGGAGTTGATGGAAAGGAGCTTTTCGCGGTCGACGGTGAACAGCCCGTTGATGGCGGAGGTCAGCTCGATCTTGCCTTCCTTGACTTCACTTCTGTTGATGTTCTCACCCTTGCAGATATCACAGAGGATCTCGGCGGCGTCGTTTTCGTGGAGCATGTTCTCGTCCGTCTCAAAGATGTAGAGATTCTCCTTGCCCATGCTCAGCAGGATGGGGATATCCTCTTTTGTGACGATATGTCCCTTGCGAAAACGTGCCCCTTTATACTCTCCCGGGATGATCTGCGTCATATCGTGGCAGAGCACCTGCCCTACAGCTTCGGTGGTTTTGATCAGTTTCATAGCTTACCTCAGTATTTCTATCGTATCATTCGGTCGGATGATGCCGCCCTTTTTGACGACGGCAAAGACGCCTTCCGTCGGCATGACGCACTTGCCGGTCAGTCGTTTGATCTCGCAGTCGGAGTGACATTCCTTGCCGATCTGGGTGATCCTAAGCTCCGCTTCGCCGATCCTTAACCCTGTTCCGATGGGCAGAGCTTTCAGCTCGATCCCTTTGGTCAGGATATTTTCGGCAAAGTCGCCCGCACTCAGTTCCATACCGAGGGAGCGCATTTTGTCGACGCTTTCTTCGGCGAGCAGACTGACTTGCCGGTGGCGGTACAGAAGCGGCGTACTTTCATCGACCGCGTGGGCGTCGCCGAGGATACCGTGGTTTTCTGTGAGAGTGATCAAGGGGACAGGACGCTTTTTGGTGCCCTTTCTTTCGCTGATACACACAGCCAGTACGATAGCTTTCATCGTTTGAATTCCCCGCTTTTGCCGCCGTTTTTGTATAGCAGGCGGATGTTGGTGATCTCGATATCGCGCTGTACCGCTTTGCACATATCGTAGATCGTCAGCGCCGCCGTGCTGACGGCGTTCAAGGCTTCCATCTCGACGCCGGTGCTGCCCTTGCACCTAACCTCTGCTTCGATCTGTACCTGCGTTTGGGTGAGGGTGAAGCGGATGTCGACGGAGCTGAGCATGAGCGGGTGGCACATCGGGATGGTATCGGAGGTCCTTTTCGCCGCCATCACGCCCGCTACCTGCGCGACAGCGAGAACGTCGCCCTTTTTGATCCCGCCGCTTTTGATCATTCCCATGGTGGTCTCACTCACCTTGACCTCTCCCGCGGCGATTGCGGTGCGATATGTTTCTTCCTTGTCGGTCACGTCGACCATACGCGCGCGACCTTGTTCGTTGATATGGGAAAAGTCCATCTTAACCTCCGATTTCGTTCATATCACGGTTGGTATCCGTTCCGCCGCTCGGCAGATGATGGCGGAAAGGCTTATGATGTGCGCCGCGGATGATAGCGGCTTTGAGATCTTCACCGTGAAGATCTCTGAGATCGATCTCTTCATCAGAGTGCAGGCAGGGCTTTAATCTGCCGTCGCAGGTGACACGGATCTTGTCGCAGGTCGGACAGAAGTCGCGGGACATCGGGCTGATCAGTCCTACGCTGCCTTTGTGGGCCGGCAGGCGATAGACCCTCGCGACCCCGTCCACGGTCATCCGGGCATTTTGACGCAGATATTCTTCGATCTCAGCGATGGTTTGAAAGCGCTCTTGATAGAGCGCTTTCGCTTCGCCCAGCGGCATCAGTTCGATGAAACGCAGCTGCACGGCATGATCTTTCGTGAAGCGTATTATATCATAGATCTCGCCGCTGTTGAAGCCGTCCAGCAGTACGATGTTGATCTTGATGTTGTCAAAGCCCGCGTTCTGCGCAGCTTTGATGCCGCTGAGCGCGTTGCTGAGATCGCCGACCCGTGTGATCGTTTTGTAGGTCGCGGCGTTGAAGCTGTCGAGGCTGATGTTCAGCCGATCAACTCCCGCTTCTTTGAGCGGCTGCGCCATTTCGTTCAGCAGGATACCGTTGGTGGTCAAGCTCAGCTCAATGTCGTCCGCGATAGAGCGAATATTCCGGCACAGGGTGAGGATCCCTCTGCGCACCAGCGGTTCGCCGCCGGTCAGTCGTATCTTTCTGATGCCGAGGGCATAAGAAGCCCGCGCGATCTCTGTCAGCTCCTCGATGCTGAGAATTTCGCTGTGGGATCTTTTGCTGACGCCGTTTTCGGGCATACAGTAGATACAGCGCAGGTTGCACAGGTCGGTGACGGATAGGCGCAGATATTTGATTGATCGTCCGTAGTGATCGGTTAGGTTCATTTTAGGTTCCTGTATCGTTCTTTCAGTTTTTGATAGTAGCTCTCAGTCGGTTCGGGGTCGCCGACCGATCCTTCCGTGATAGGGTAGGTGTCGGCGCATAGCTGCCGCACCTCGTCGATATCGTGGGATACCAGGAGCATATCACCCGAAAAGCGGGTGATGATCTCTTTGACCGAGGGGATCAGCTCGAGTTTTAAGAGCGTATCAAGAGAAGAAAACGGCTCGTCCAAGAGGATCGCTTCGGGTGCGGAGGCGATGATCCGCGCCAGAGCGACGCGCTGTTTCTCACCGCCGGAGAGCTTGTCGGAGCGGATCTTTTCCAGTCCGTCTAAATGAAATCGGCGGATCAGCTCTTTTGCTTTTACGGAGCGTTCCTTCTTCGGGACAGCGTGCAGCCCTGCTTCGATATTGCCCTGTACCGTCATGTTAGGGAAGAGGGCGTAATCTTGAAACAGATAGCCGACACGGCGTTTTTGCGGCGATAAGTTGATCCGATGCGCACTGTCAAAGAGTGTTCTGCCGTTCAATTTTATCACGCCCTTGTCGGGCTTTTCAAGTCCCGCGATACATTTTAAGGTCATACTTTTTCCCGCTCCCGACGCTCCGAACAGGGCGACGCACTGTGAATCGCACTGCAAGCTGACTTTCAGCGTATAGCGGTCAAGCCGCTTTTCGAAATCGACAGAAAGCATCAGGATCGCCTCCTTTGAGGCTTTTCGAGGAGATTGACACAGAGCAGGACAACGGCGGAGATCGCGATGTTGATCAGTACCCATTTGAGTGCCAGCTCATCGTTGCCGGTGCGCCACAGCTGATAGACGGCAGTCGAGACGGTCGCTGTCTTGCCGGGCGTATAGCCCGAGATCATGGAGGTTGCGCCGTATTCGCCCAAGGCGCGCGCAAAGCTCAACACCACGCCCGCGATAAGCCCCTGCTTGCAGTAGGGCAGACGGATGCGCCAGAAGATGAAGGTATCGGAAAGCCCTAAAGTTCTGCCTGCGTCAGCAAGATTTTCGTCAAAGCGTTCAAATGCGCCGCGCGCCGTGCGGTACATCAGCGGAAACACTACGACGGTCACGGCAAAGATCGCCGACCACCACTGCATCGTCAGACGAATATGGAGATTCTCAAGGAAAAACGCGCCGACCGCGCGCTTCGGTCCGAATACGAGCAGCAAGAGATAACCCACTACCGTCGGCGGCAGAACCAGCGGCAGTGTAAAAATGACGTCCAGTATTCCTTTGATGATCCGCGGCGCCTTTGCGATATAGTACGCGGCGAAAATGCCCGTGAAGAACACGATCACCGCGCTGATCGATGCGATCCTGAGGGAGTTAAAGAGCGGGAATAAATCCATATGTACCTCGATCGGGTTATTTTAGGGACAGGGGAGTGAAGCCGACCGCTTCAAATACCTTGGATGCTTCTTCGGTTTGGAGATAGTCAAGGAAAGCCTTCGCTTCTTCGGTATGCTGACCGGCGGAAAGGACTGCGGCAGGGTAGACGACCTGTCCGCACATTTCTTCGGCAGCGGTATCGGCGACGGTAAGCTTGGCGGAATACGCGTCGGTCTGATAGATGATGCCGCAGTCGACCGCGCCCTCGGCGATCTGGGTGGTGACCTCCTTGACGTTGGAGCCGTAGGTCAAAACGCCGCTGTCGGAGAGCTTCTTCTCATCAAGACCGTAGTAGGAGAAGATCTTCTGCGTATACTGACCGACCGGTACGTCCTCGTTGCCGATCGCCATCAAAATATCGCCTTTTTCCAAATGATCCTTCATCTCTTCGTAGCTTTTGATACCGGATTTGGAGTTCTCTGCAACGCACAGCGCTACTTTGTTCTCCAGCAGATCCAGACGTGTATCGGTGTTGATATAGCCGCCGTCCTGTAAGCCGTTCATCTGCTTTTGCGCGGCGGAGATAAAGAGATCGCAGACGGCGCCTTCTTCGATCTGGGTCTTCAGCGTACCCGAAGAATCAAAGTTGTAGGTCAGCTTGATCTCGGAATGTGCGTTCTGATAGCTTTCGGCGAGCGCTTCAAGCGTTTCGGTCATGCTGGCGGCGGCAAATACGACGATCTCGGTAGTGCCGGCGGACTTTTCATCTTTTGTCGCGGGTTTGGAACACGCGGTAAGGATACTCGAAAGGCCTAAAACGACCAGTAAAAACGCAATTATTTTTTTCATCCAATCACCTTTTCTATTTATATAGTGATTTTATTGTATCACTTTAGAATGATTGACACAATTCAACTTGTTCTGTATAATAGAATTATTGTTCAGCATTACAGAATGAGGTGCTATGATGGAAAACTACGGTAAAGTAAAGTCACTCGACAAAGCGATGGATATATTGGATGTTCTCAGTAAAGAGAGGGGAGGACTGTCGCTCAGCGAGTTATCCGCGCGGTGCGGCTTCCCGAAGAGCACGACCCATGCGCTGGCTTCTACCATGCGTGACAGGGGCGTTTTGCGGCAGCTGCCCGACGGCAATTACGCGCTGGGAATGAGGCTGTTTGAGTACGGCTCAGCTGTATCGCGAGGATTTGATATCAGTGCGCTGGCGCGTCCGCATCTGGAGAGCCTCAGCTCTCTTACCGGCGCGAATTCCGTTATCACATTGCTTGACGGTGATAATGCTGTTTCGTTCGATTACGCCGTCAGCTCAACCGGGGTGCAGATCATCCCCGAGATCGGCGTCCGGCTGCCGCTCCACTGCACCTCACAGGGAAAGCTGCTGCTCGCGTATCTGCCGGAGAATAAAGTCGCGTCGCTGTATCGCAAAACTCAGATGCAGCGTTATACGCCGCACACGATCGCCAATATGGATACGCTCCAATCGCAGCTTGCGGCGATCCGGGAGCAGGGGTATGCCGTCGAGGACGGCGAGTATAAGGTGGGACTGCGTTCGGTATCCGCTCCCGTGTATGATAATAGGGGACAGATCCAATACGCGTTGACGACTGTCGGCTTTTTTCGCAGGGTCAGCGCGGAGGATTTTCTGAGCGCTGTTGAGTATACGGTGAAGCAGGCGCTGATGCTCTCGACCGCCTTAGGCTATGAAAAACCTTAGTATAAATAAGTAAAAGCTGCCCGCAAGGACAGCTTCTTTTTTATGTTTCACTCGGTCTGTAGTCACGATCTCCCGCTTCGGTAGTATCTCTGAACAACAGCGAGATGCACCACAGCGCCGCCAGAGCGACCAGCACATAGACGATACGGGCGATGATACCCGACTGACCTCCGAACAGGAACGCGACCAGGTCGAACTGAAACAGACCTACGCTGCCCCAGTTGATACCGCCGACGATCAAGAGCGTCAGCGCGATTTTATCCAGCATTCGGTAAACCTCCTTACAGTAAAGCTGTACTCCTAGTGTTTACCGCGACGCGGATTTTATTCATATGACGCCCGTCAAGTAAAATATTAACACCAAAAGTCCCAGCGCGAAGATGACTGCCGCGATGATCTTGGTGATCTTGATTGATTTTTTTAACTGATATTTGTGGATCATAATGTCCGGCGGAAAGGGGAGAAAGAAGTACATCGCGCCCAGTATCAGCAGGGAACTAGCCCCTCCGATCGCGCCGATATCTCGCAAAAACGAGTATAAGAAGATACATACGCCGATCGCGATGACGAAGATACCGTTGATAACGGAATAAAATTTTTGGAATTTATCGCGCAGATCGTAATACTTGTTCGTTTCTGTTTGACAGTCATCAGAGCAGTACATCTCGTGGTAGGAGATCTCCTTGCCGCAGTACTCACATTTTTTCATCGTTTATCACCGCACAGTAGTATAACATGAATGATCTGCGTTTGCAACATTTATACGAATTTACTTATGGATTATTGGGTATTATGTTCAAATATCGAGCTAATATTTGTAGAAAAAGTGAATTGAAGATTTTTATGAAATTTGGTATACTTGATTGTGAGGAATACTCAGTAAAAGATATCCGTTTAGGTGATATCTGAAATTTTAGGAGGAATAATATGAAAATGAGACGATTACCCAGCGTACTGTTAGCAGTCGTTATGGTAATGTCCTGCTTCAGCATTGTTGCGGCAACCGCTGCCGAGGTCAACGTTGCGGATGAAGCGGCTGACGTTAGCGTAGCTCCTGCTGCGGCAGGTTCTGCATATTTGGATATGCAGGAGAAGATAACCGCAGAGAACCACTACGGCTTATCTGAGACTGTCAACCACGGTACCATCCTGCAGGCTTGGAACTGGTCGTTCGCTAACATCGAAGCGAACCTCGAGGCCGTAGCCGAGCAGGGCTTCACTACCATCCAGGTATCTCCCCCCAACGAGATCAAGCAGGCGACCAAGGGAGTCAGCGTGACCGCCGGTGATACCAACGGTTGGTGGATGTTCTACCAGCCTGTCGGCTTCCAGCTCAACCAGAGCACCGACAACGCGCTCGGTACCAAGTCCGAATTCGTATCTATGTGCACCAAGGCTCATCAACTGGGTCTGAAGGTCATCGTCGATGCGGTCATCAACCACGTCGGTACGAAGGATGCTTCCGATAGCGACGGCAACGTCATGAACCATGTCAACAACAAGGTTCAGACCTATGAGCCCGAGATTTACAACAACCAGCTCTTCCACTCTCCGTGGAAAAAGATGCAGTATCTTGAGAGCAACGTTTCTCAGTACGATTCTACCTATGATCTTACCCGTAACTGCACCTCCGGTCTGCCCGACTTGAAGACCGAGGACACTCGTGTACAGGGCGTGATCTATGATTATCTTGAAGAGCTCGTTGCAGCCGGCGCTGACGGTTTCCGTTTTGACGCTGCCAAGCACATCGAGACTCCCGATGATATCTCCGGTCTGCGTTCCGATTTCTGGACTAACACCTTAAAGAAGGTTCAGGCTGCTCACTCTGACAAAGAGATCTACGCTTACGGTGAGATCCTCAACACCTGCGGTGTTAACCGTCCTTACAGCATGTACACCAAGCTGTTCGACGTAACCGGCTCCGCGAACTACTGGCCGATCAAGGATGCTGCTACCTCCGGCGGCGGCAACCCGATCCCTTATTATCCGAACACCAACTTCACCAAAGAGAACGTTATGCTCTGGGATGAGTCCCATGATACTTACATGGACGGCGCTACCAGCGGCTTGACATCTACTCAGCGCGGTAAGATCTGGGCGCTCGTTGCGGGTCGTGCGGAGATCAGCTCCGTATACCTTGCTCGCCCCGATGATAACGGCACCGGTTCTCTGGGCAGCATCAAGCTCGGTGAGGCGAGAAAGACCTCTTGGTCCAACGCTACCACCAAGGCGATCAACCAGTTCCACAACTACTTCATCGGTCAGAGCGAGTATTGCTCCAACAGCGGCGGTACCGCTTGGATCGAGAGAGGTACTCAGGGCGCGATGATCGTTAACCTCGGCGGCACCACCTCCAAGACCGTTAGCTTGAAGGCTAACAGGCTGGCAGCCGGCGACTATGTTGATGCGATCACCGGCAACAAGTTCACTGTTTCCGGCGGATATATCAAGGGTCAAGTCGGTCCTACCGGCGTAGCTGCTATCTATGAGAACAACTACGTTGCTCCTACCGATCCTCCCGAGACCTACATGCTCGGCGACGTTGATGACAACGGCGAGGTAGAGGCAATTGACGCTACTCTTGTTCTGCGTAACGTGATCGGCATGAGAGATTTCACCGATAAGCAGAACGTTGCGGCTGATGTTGACGGAGACGGCGTTGTTTCCGTTATCGACGCTACCTTTATTCTGCGCTATGTAGCAGAAATGACCGTTAAATATGATATCGGCTCCGTCAAGGCTTATGATCCTTCCGTGAAGCCGACTACTCCGATCGTTATCCCGACCACTACTCCCGGTCCTGATCCGATTCCTACAACTGCTCCCGTTCCTCAGCCTTCCGATGGCGACGGTTTCTATCTCGTCGGAGAAATGAATGGCTGGACTGCTACGACCGGTTATCTGTTCTCTGAGAATCCCGGCAACCCCGGTGAGTATATGCTCAGCACCACTCTGTCCGCAGGCGACA
The DNA here is from genome assembly GCA_902790985.1 of uncultured Ruminococcus sp. GTDB lineage: Bacteria > Bacillota > Clostridia > Oscillospirales > Acutalibacteraceae > Ruminococcoides. The sequence goes on along the minus strand of CADAUE010000029.1, from coordinate 543 downwards.
AGATCAAGGTCGCGAACTTTGCGAACGGCGAGGCTACCGCTTGGTATCCGGACGGTATGGATAATGAGTACACTGTTGACGCTGCTCACGCAGGTTCTGTTACCATTTACTTCAAGCCTGACGGCAACAGCGAATGGTCTGCGTTCGGCGGCTATATGTACATCGACGCCGGTTCACAGCCCGGTCCCGATCCTCAGCCTTCTGATGGCGACGGTTATTTCCTCGTAGGTACTATGAACGGTTGGGCTGCTACAAGCGGCTACCAGTTCACTGAGAATCCCGGCAACCCCGGCGAGTACATGCTCAGCACTACTCTGTCCGCAGGCGACGGCATCAAGGTCGCGAGCTTCGCGAACGGCGAGGCTACCGCTTGGTATCCGGACGGTATGGATAACGAATACACTGTTGACGCGGCTCACGCGGGTTCTGTAACCATTTACTTCAAGCCCGACGGCAACAGCGAATGGTCTGCGTTCGGCGGCTATATGTACATCGACGCCGGTTCACAGCCCGGTCCCGATCCTCAGCCTTCTGATGGCGACG
>CADAUE010000028.1 GCA_902790985.1 uncultured Ruminococcus sp. | reverse complement strand
CGACGCGAAGTTCGTTCCCAAGGGCTCGCGCAAAGCCTTTTCAGCAACCCTCTACGGCAACGCGGACGGCAAGATCAAGATCGAGAGCAAGGAGCAGGCGGACAAGATCCTGTCCGATCTCGAGGGCGCCGATTTCATCATCACCAAGGTCAAGAACGGTACGCGTAAAAAATCCCCCGCGCCGCCCTTTATCACCTCTACCTTACAGCAGGAAGCATCCCGAAAGCTGAACTTCCAGTCACGCCGCACCATGAAGGTCGCGCAGGAGCTGTACGAAGGCGTCGAGGTCGAGGGCATCGGCGCGATCGGTCTGATCACCTACATGAGAACCGACTCCCTGCGCGTATCCAACGACGCTGTCGCCGACGCTCAGACCTATATCAAGAACACCTACGGCGAGAAGTACCTGCCCGCAAAGCCGCGCGTATTCAAATCCCGCGCAGGCGCGCAGGACGGTCACGAGGCGATCCGCCCGTCCACCCCGTCCATCACTCCCGCCGAGATCAAGAGCAGTCTGACCACCGACCAGTATAAGCTGTATAAGCTGATCTGGGAGCGTTTTATGGCTTCACAGATGGCTGACTGCATCCAAAAGACCACTCAGGCGGATATCGAGGGCAACGGCTATATCTTCAAGGCGGCGGGCTACCGCGTCGATTTCGAGGGCTTCACCACCCTCTATATCGAGGGCAAGGATGAAGAGGACGACAAGGACAACCGCATCCTCTCGCTTGAGAAGGACACCCCCTGCAAGGCTAAGGAGCTTCTCGGCAACCAGCATTTTACCCAGCCCCCCGCGCGCTTTACCGAAGCGTCGCTGATTAAGGCGCTGGAAGAATACGGTATCGGGCGTCCTTCGACCTATGCCGCGACCATCTCCACCATCACCTCGCGCGAGTATGTCAAGCGTGAGGGCAAGACGCTGATCCCCACCGAGCTGGGCGAGGCGCTCTCGGGTCTGATGAAGGAGCGTTTTCCGAAGATCGTCAACGTCAAGTTCACCGCCCAGATGGAGCAGGAGCTCGACACCGTTGAGAGCGGAAAGACCGAGTGGGTCGCGCTTCTCGATGAATTCTACAGCGACTTTGAAAAGACCCTCAAAAAGGCAAAGACCGATATGCAGGGCGTGAAGATCCAGCTCGAAGAGGACAAGACCGATATCATTTGTGAGAAATGCGGCAGACAGATGGTCGTCAAGGTCGGACGCTACGGCAAGTTCATCGCCTGCCCCGGCTATCCCGAGTGCAAGAACGTCAAGAAGTATGTCGAGAACATCGGCGTGAAGTGTCCCAAGTGCGACGGCGACGTCATCGTCAAGCGCACCGGCAAGGGCAAGATCTTCTACGGCTGCTCCAACTATCCGAACTGCGACTTCGTGTCGTGGTATGAGCCCGTGAGCGAACGCTGCCCCAACTGCGGCGACATCCTCTTTAAACGTAAGGGTAAAAAAGGCGGCGTGTTCTGTCAGCGTGAAGGCTGCGGCTATAAGAAATAAAACCATAATCTGTCATTGCGAAGCCCGCAAGGGCTGTGGCAATCGCACCCGATTGATAAATGTCATTGCGAAGCCCGTAAGGGCTGTGGCAATCTCAACCGATTATTATGAACAAAGTAACCATCATCGGCGCGGGTTTAGCGGGCTGTGAGGCGGCGTATCAGCTCTCGAAACGGGGCGTACATGTCGACCTCTATGACAGCAAGCCGAAGAAAATGAGTCCCGCGCATCATTCAGAAAAATTATGTGAGATCGTCTGCTCCAACTCCTTCAAGGCTCAGCGCGTCAATTCCGCCGCCGGGCTGTTGAAGGAAGAGATGCGTACCCTCGGCTCACTGCTTTTACGGTGCGCCGACAAGTGCGCCGTGCCTGCGGGCGGAGCGCTGGCGGTCGACCGCGAGCTGTTCTCCGATATGGTGACCGACGCGATCCTGAGCGATCCGAACATCACCTATATCCCCGAGGAGCTGACCGCGATCCCCGACGACGGCGTCGTGATCGTCGCGACGGGACCTCTGACCCACGACGCTCTCGCGAAGGATATCGCCGACCGCTACGGGCAGAGCCTGCGGTTTTTTGACGCCGCTGCTCCCATCGTTTCGGCGGACTCGATCGACATGGAGCACGCGTTCTATGAGTCGCGCTACGGCAAGGGCGGGGGAGAGGATTACCTCAACTGTCCGATGAACAAAGCGGAGTACGAGGCGTTCTATGAGGCGCTGGTATCCGCACAGCGCGCTCCCGTACACGAGTTCGACGTCATGAACCCCAAGGTGTACGAGGGCTGTATGCCCATCGAGGTGATGGCGCAGCGCGGAGTCGATACCGTGCGCTTCGGCCCGATGAAGCCGGTCGGTCTGCGCGATCCGAAAACCGGTCACCGTCCGTGGGCGGTTTTACAGCTGCGCAAAGAGAACGCCGCCGGCACGATGTTCAACCTCGTCGGCTTCCAGACGAATCTGAAATTCGGCGAACAGAAGCGGGTGTTCTCTATGATCCCCGCTTTGCACGACGCGGAGTTCCTGCGCTACGGCGTGATGCACCGCAACACCTTTATCAATTCTCCGAAGATCCTCAACTCGGATTATTCTGATAAAGAAAATAAAAACCGCTTCTTCGCCGGTCAGCTGACGGGCGTCGAGGGCTATATGGAAAGCGCTTCGTCGGGGCTGCTCTGCGGTATCAACGCCGCGAGACTTCTTTGCGGCAAAGAGACGGTCACCCTGCCGCCCACCACCATGATGGGCGCGATGGCGCGCTATATCAGCGACCCGTATGTGAGCGACTTTCAGCCGATGGGCGCGAACTTCGGCATATTGCCGGAGCTTCAAAACCGCCCGCGCGATAAGGCGGAGCGCGGACAAGCTTACGCCGACCGTTCGCTGAGCGACCTTAGAGCGTTTATCACAGAAAACAAGCTCTCATAATTGTCATTGCGAAGTCCGCTTGCGGACTGTGGCAATCTCAACCGAATAAATAGATAAAGGATATGGTAACATGAAATTCATCGTAGACGCGTTCGGCGGCGATAACGCCCCCTTAGAGATCGTCAAAGGCGCGGTCGAGGCGAAAAACGAGCTCGGCGTAGACATCCTTCTCACCGGCGCCGAGGCTGTGATCCGCAAGGTAGCGGCTGAGAATCAGATCGACCTTGCCGGAATCGAGATCTACAACGCTCCCGAGGTATTTACCAACAACGATTCTCCCTCCGCCATCCGCACCAAGGCGAAGGCGAACACCTCGCTCGCCGCAGGCTTCTATCTGCTCAAAGAGGGCAAGGGCGACGCCTTCCTCTCGGCGGGCAACTCCGGCGCGATCGGCGCCGGCTCGATGTTCATCGCCAAGCGCATCAAGGGCGTCAAGCGCGTCGCGTTCGCACCTGTCATCCCCACCGGCGACGGCAAGACCATGATCATCGACAGCGGTATCAACGCCGACGTCCGTCCCAACGTGCTCCAGCAGTTCGCCGTCATGGGCTCCGTGTACATGAACAAGGTGCTCGGGCTGAGCGATCCGCGCGTCGGACTCGCGAACATCGGTACCGAGGAGCACAAGGGCGACGAGCTCCGTCAAGAGACCTATCAGCTCCTCAAAAAGACCCCTGTCAACTTCATCGGCAACATCGAGGGCAGAGATATCGCGCTCGGCGGCGCCGACGTCGTCGTCTGTGACGGCTTCACGGGCAACATGATCCTCAAGACCTATGAGGGCGTGGCTATGGCGCTGCTCGGAAAGATCAAGGGCATCTTCAAGAAGAACATGAAGACCAAGCTCGCCGCCGCTCTGGTGCTCAAAGACATGAAAGCCTTCAAGAAAGAGATGGATATGGACGAGTTCGGCGGTACGGCGGTGCTGGGCTGCTCGAAGCCTGTGTTCAAGGTACACGGCACCGCCAACGCCAAGACCATCAAGTGCGCCATCCGCGTGAGCATGGACTATATCAAGAACGATATCATCGCGACCGTGACCGAGGCGCTCGGCGCGATCGGCGATGCTGAGGACGGGGAAGAGTGATGAAGGATCTGCAGGAAATCATCGGCTATACCTTTCAGAACCCCGCCTTGCTGACTGAGGCGATGACCCACTCGTCCTACGCCCATGAACAGCACAAGAACATGAAGTACAACGAGCGGCTGGAGTTCCTCGGCGACGCGGTGCTCTCAATCGTTGTGTCCGACTATATCTACAAGCATTGTCCCAACCTGCCCGAGGGCGAGCTGACGAAGCTCCGCGCCTCACTGGTTTGTGAAAAAAGCCTGTTCGACTTTGCGAAACAGATCGACCTCGGCTCCTACCTGCGCCTTAGTAACGGCGAACGCCGCAACGGCGGCGCCAAGCGCCCGTCGATCGTATCCGACGCGTTTGAGGCGCTGATCGCCGCGATCTACCTCGACGGCGGTATGGAAGCCGCAGAGCGACATATCCTGCGCTTCGTCATCCCCGAGATCGAACAGCATAAAAACCATTCCTTCAAGGATTATAAAACGAAGCTGCAGGAGATCATCCAGAAGAACCCCGGCGAAATGCTGGAGTACCGGCTGATCGGCTCCTCCGGTCCCGACCACGACAAGCATTTCAAGGTCGAGGTGTGCCTGAACAGCAACGTCATCGGACGCGGCGGCGGCAGAAGCAAGAAAGAAGCGGAACAGCAGGCGGCAAGAGAAGCACTGGAGTTGATGGGCTATTAAAGGTACTACCGCGCTAAAGCCGCAGCACGCGAACGTCGCTCTCTTCATCCCCTTCAACGGCTGTCCCCACCGCTGCTCCTTCTGTGACCAGAGGAGCATCACCGGCAGGGCGTATCAGCCCTCTTGTGATGATGTGAAGAACACGATCGAGACCGCTCTTGATTCTTTAAAAGAAAATACGATCCATAGCGAGATCGCCTTCTTCGGCGGCAGCTTCACCGCGATCGACCGCGGCTATATGCTTTCGCTGCTGGACGCGACCGCGCCGTATATCGACCGCTTCAAGGGGATCCGTATCTCCACCCGTCCCGACTGTGTCGACGACGAGATATTGACGCTGCTCAAAGGCTATCGTGTGACCTCCGTCGAGCTGGGAGCCCAGAGCATGGACGATACCGTGCTTCTGATGAACGACCGCGGCCATACCGCCGATGATGTGCACAGAGCTTCCAAGCTGATCCGAGCCTGCGGTATGGAGCTGGGGCTCCAGATGATGACGGGGCTGTACAAAAGCTGTGATAACATCGACCGTGATACGGCTGAGCAGTTCATCGCCCTGCGTCCCGATACCGTGCGGATCTATCCGACGATCGTCATGCGCGGCACCAAGCTCGGCGAGCTGTATGAGCGGGGCTTATATCAGCCGCAGACGCTCGATAGAGCCGTCGATCTCGTCAGCGATCTGATCGAGCGGTTTGAGAGCGAGGACATCCGTGTGATCCGCGTCGGTCTCCACGACAGCGAGAGCCTGAAAAACGACCGTATCGCGGGACCCTATCATCCCGCGTTCCGCGAGCTGTGCGAGAGCCGTATCATGCTCCGCAAAGCGATCCGTCTGCTGACGGATCGACCGCAAGGAGCTTACATACTTCGTGTGAATCCGAAATGCCGCTCCAAGATGACCGGCAACAAACGCTCCAACCTCATCGCCCTGCGCGAGCTGGGCTATGTGGTCACGATACAGGAGGACAGCGCCCTCTCTCTGCGCGAGATCCTCATCCTACCATGTACGGATTTCTAAACAAAACCTTATACTGATTTCAAATAAAACCTTATCTTGTTTAAGCGATTTAATTGAAATTCGTATTATACAGCTTTTTCTTAGAAATCCGTATAAGCACTAAGAGGTTCAGAATGTTACTAAAATCTCTCGAATTACAGGGATTCAAAACCTTTCCCGATAAAACCAAATTGACCTTCGACCACGGTATCACCTCCGTCGTAGGCCCCAACGGCTCCGGCAAGTCGAATATCTCGGACGCCATCCGCTGGGTGCTGGGCGAACAGAGCGCCAAGGCTCTGCGCTGTTCCAAGATGGAGGACGTTGTGTTCAACGGTACCGACCGCCGCAAGCGCCAGGGCTACGCCGAGGTCACCCTGACCATCGACAACTCCGACCGATCGCTGCCCTACGGCGGCGACGACGTAGCGGTCACGCGCCGCTATTACCGCTCGGGCGAATCGGAGTATCTGATCAACAAAGCATCCGTCCGTCTCAAAGACATCCACGAGCTGTTCATGGATACGGGTCTCGGACGCGACGGCTACAGCATGATCGGACAGGGCAAGATCGATTCTATCGTCGCCTCAAAATCTGAGGACAGGCGTGAGATCTTTGAAGAAGCCGCGGGTATCTCGCGCTATCGTTACCGCAAGACCGAAGCGGAGCGCAAATTGGCGCATACCGAAGAGAATCTCCTGCGACTGCGCGATATCGTCACTGAGCTCGAGGACAGGGTCGAGCCCCTGCGCATCCAGAGCGAAAAGGCGCAGAAGTTCCTCGAGTACAGCGGTGAGAAGCGCGGTCTCGAGATCGCCCTTTGGCTCGATACCCTCGATAAAAGCTCCGCTGTCCTGCGCGATCACGAGGATAAGATCGCCATCGCGAAGAACCAGTATGAGGAAGCGGACGAAGCCCTGCGCTCCATCGCGACACAGACCGAGGAGATCTACGTCAAGAACGGCATGATGAGCTCACAGATCGAGCAGGAACGCACCGCGTCCTCGCTCTTTGAAGCGCAGATCGCCGCCAAAAACGCCGAGATCTCCGTTGCCGAGAACGACATCCTGCATAACCGCGAGAACATCGAGCGTATCACGGGCGAGATCGAGCGCGCCGAAAGCTCCACCGTCGACATCAAGAAGGTCGTCGAGGAAAAGCTCGCCGAGATCGACGCCCTGCGCGAAGAGATACGCCGGAAGCAGTCCGATTACAACGCCATCTCGGATGAGCTGAATACCATCAACAACGACGCCTCACGCTCCAACGACGAGTTGCAAAAGCTCTCCGCGATCATCGCGTCGCTGTCCCAGCGGCTCGCGGACGTCCGCGTGACCGATATCACCAGCGCTTCTGCTATCGAAGAGCTGGGCGAGCGCGCTCAAACGCTGAAAGAATCGAGCGAAAGTAAGCGTGTCCAGCGTGATGATTTAATTTCGATAAAAGAAAAATACGAAGAACAGATCCATACAGCCGAGTCAAAGATCTCGGGCTTTCAGAACTCGATCGAAGGCTTGGAGATGAAGCTCAAAGCCCGCGCCGACAAGCGTGAGGAGCTGCGCCGATCCGCCGAGACCCTGCGCCTTGACGCGGAGGAAAAGTCCCGCCGCGCAAAGCTCTTGTCCGATCTTTCGGCAAACTACGAGGGCTTCTACAACAGCGTCAAGGTCGTCATGAAAGAAGCAAAGCGGGGCGGTATCGGCGGTATCTGCGGACCCGTCACCACTTTGATCAAGGTGCCGTCGCGGTACAATATCGCGATGGAGGTCGCCCTGGGCGCGAAGATGCAGCACATCGTCGTGAACACCGACGCCGACGCCAAGCGCGCCATCGAAATGCTCAAAAAGCGTGACGGCGGCAGAGCCACCTTCCTGCCCATCACCACCATCAAGCCCCGTAAGCTCGAGGAAAAGGATCTCGACGACTGCTACGGCTATATCGGCGTCGCGAGCGAGCTGTGCTCCACCGAGCCGAAGTACGCGAACATCCTGTCCAACCTTTTGGGACGAATCGTCATCGCCGAGGATCTGTCAGCCGCATCCGCGATCGCCAAAAAATACGGCTACCGCTTTCAAGTTGTTACTTTAGACGGTCAGGTCATCAACGCGGGCGGTTCCTTTACGGGCGGATCGCGCGCCAAGAACTCGGGGCTGTTGTCCCGAGAGAGCGAGATCGACAAGCTGAACAAAGACGCCGCCGCTCTTTCCGAAAAAGCCAAGGCGGCTGCCGAGGCTCTCACCGAAGCCGAGAGCCGATACGCGAAGGTCGAAGCCGACCTGCTCGGCACACGCGCCGATCTGACCAACACGCAGAACGACAGGGTGCGTCTGAACGCCGAGTACAACGCTTGTCTGTCGGAGCTTGCCGCCGTCAGCCGCGACCTCGAGGACATCGACCGCGAGCTGAATACCGGCGCTGAGAAGATCAACGAAGCGAAGGCGGCGAGGGAGCTTGCCCAAAAGGACATGATCCGCTTCAACGCCGATATCGAGTCCACCGAGCTGAAGATCAAGACGATCTCCGGATCGCGTGACGCAATGACCGAGAAGCGCGAGGAATACGCCGATAGGCTCCAGCAGCTGCGTCTGGATATCCTGGGCTTCGAAAAGGACGTCGAAACCCGCAAGTCAGAGATCGAGACTGCCGAAAGCACCGGCTCCGACCAGCAGCTGCGTATCAAAGAGCTGCAAAACGAGCAGACCGGTTACGAGAATAATATTTCTGAATTAGAAAATAAAATCACCGTCCTCCACACCGAGATCGACGCGATCGCCGAGAAGCAGGCTCATTCCGCTGAGAACATCGAGCGCTTGAACAACGAGAAGCTGGAGCTGGAGAAAAGCTCCGTATCTCTTAGACAGCTCGAGCGCGACAAGACCGCCGAGCGCGAACACGCGTCCAACGAGTTTTCGCGACTGGAGGAGCGCAAGGCGAGCAAGCAGAAGGAGTTTGACGATATCATCGCAAAGCTCTGGGAAGAGTATGAGCTGACCCGTCACGAGGCAGAGCAGCAGGCGGTCGAGATCGAGAACCTCACCGAAGCAAGGTCGCGCCTGAGCTCGCTGAAAAACAAGATCAAAGGCTTAGGCTCCGTCAACACCGCCGCGATCGAAGAGTATAAGGAAGTTTCCGAACGCTACACCTTCATGAAAACGCAGGTGGACGACGTCGAAAAGTCGAAGAAAGAAATCGAGAACCTCATCCAAAGTCTGACCAAGCAGATGAAAGAGGTCTTTGTCGATTCCTTTGCCGAGATCAACAAGAACTTCACCCTCACCTTCAAGGAGCTGTTCGGAGGCGGAGAGGCTCACCTCGAGCTGTCCGATCCCGAGAACATCCTCACTTCGGGTATCGACATCGTCGTCCATCCCCCGGGCAAGATCGTGGTACATCTGGAGGCGCTCTCCGGCGGCGAAAAGGCGCTGGTCGCGATCGCCTTGTACTTTGCGATCATGAAGGTACGCCCCGCGCCCTTCTGTGTGATGGACGAGATCGAAGCGGCGCTCGATGAGGTCAACGTCGACCGCTTCGCGTCTTATCTGCGCAACCTCACCGAAAGCACCCAGTTCATCCTGATCACTCACCGCCGCGGCACGATGGAAGAAGCCGACGTGCTCTACGGCGTGACCATGCAGGACGAGGGTATCAGTAAGCTGCTGGAGCTGCGAGCCAGCGAGGTAGCGGCAAAGCTCGGCATGAAAGCAAACTAGGAAATAGATAGCAGATAACAGATAATAGATAACAGATAATAGATAATAGATAGCAGATAATAGTAACAGATTATAGATGACAGACGCAGATATGGGAAAGGCTTGCACTTTGGATCCCTATTGATCGAACGAAGTGAGAAACCATAACTGTTCTCTATTCTCTTTTCTCTGTTATCTGATGAAGGAGAACATTATGGGATTTTTCAATAAACTCAAAGAGGGTCTGAAAAAGACCCGCGACAGCGTCGTCGGTCAGATCGACTCGATGCTCAAAACCTTTACCGTCATCGACGACGACCTGTTTGACGAGCTGGAGGAACTGCTCGTCATGGGCGACGTGGGCGTAGAGACCGCGAACAAGATCTGCGGTATGCTGCGTGTACGCGTCAGAGAGAAGGGTATCTCCAAGCCCGACCGTATCATGAACGAGATCGCCGAAATCAGCGCGGAGCTTCTCTCTGAGAACACCGCGATGGTGCTGAACACCAAGCCGTCGATCGTCCTCGTGATCGGCGTCAACGGCGTGGGCAAGACCACCTCCATCGGCAAGATCGCGAACTACTATGTCAAACAGGGCAAGAAGGTCACTTTGGCTGCCGCCGATACCTTCCGTGCCGCCGCGATCGACCAGCTCCGCGTATGGGCGGAGCGCAGCGGCGCCGATATCGTGGCGCAGGGCGAGGGATCCGATCCCGCCGCGGTCGTTTTCGACGCGATCTCTTCCGCCAAGGCGAAGGGTTCGGATATCATCATCGTCGATACCGCCGGCAGACTGCACAACAAAAAGCACCTCATGGATGAGCTTGCTAAGATTCGCCGCGTCATCGACCGCGAGCTTCCCGACGCTGACAAAGAGGCCCTGCTCGTGCTGGACGCGACCACCGGTCAGAACGCCATCAACCAGGCGGCCGAGTTCGCCAAGGCGACCGGTATCACCGGTATCGTGCTGACCAAGCTCGACGGCACCGCCAAGGGCGGCGTAGTCCTCGCTATCAAGGAAACCCTCGGTATCTCAGTCAAGTTTATCGGCGTCGGCGAACAGGTCGACGACCTTAGGCCGTTCGACCCGCTCGAATTCTCCAAGGCGCTGTTTGTAAAAGAAGAATCATGAGCGAATTTATCATAGCGACCAATAATAAAAACAAGGTCGTCGAGATCGAGCGCATCCTGTCGCCCCTCGGCGTCACCGCGGTGACCGCGGGTGAGCGCGGGATCGACCTCGGCGACGTAGTCGAGGACGGCGACAGCTTTGCGGCTAATGCCTATATCAAGGCGAAGCACGCCTTTGACCTTTGTCACGCCCCCGTGATCGCCGACGATTCGGGACTGTGCGTCGACGCGCTCGGCGGCAGACCGGGGATCTACTCCGCGCGTTACGGCGGCGAGGACACCTCGTATCTCGACAAGATCAGCCTGCTGCTGCAGGAAATGAAGGATGTTCCCGACAGCGAGCGCACGGCGCACTTTTCCTGCGCCGTCTGCTGTATCCTCGACGACGACACTGTCATCGAGGTCGAGGGACGCTGCGAGGGCGAGATCGCCCGTGAGCCCTCCGGCGACGGCGGCTTCGGCTACGATCCGATCTTCACCGTGAACGGCAGGAGCTTTGCTTCCCTGTCGGCTGAGGAAAAGGACGAGCGCAGTCATCGCGGCAACGCGCTGCGTATGCTCCGCGACGCGCTGAGCAGGCTCCCTTTGGTAAAGGTACCCCCGTTGGGGGAATGTCCGAAGGACAAGGGGGGAGCCGCTTCCGGCGAGGAGGCTGTCACCGAAGGTGACTGAGGGATTGCATTATTGATCGAACGAAGTGAGAAACCGAATTATAATAAGGTTGCCAATGTAATCGGCGATTCATACAATCCCTCCGAGCTCGCACATGCGAGCCCACCTCCCTTTACCAAAGGGAGGCTTTGAACCCGAGAATGACGAATGATAATGGAGGAAAACCATGTTAACCAGTAAACAGCGCGCTCAGCTTCGAGCGCTCGCCAACCCCATCGACACCGTCCTGATGGTCGGCAAGGGCGGATTTTCCGAACAGCTCTATAAAACCGCCGACGAAGCTATCACCGCCCGCGAGCTGATCAAGGGCAAGGTGCTGGAAGCCTGCGAGTACAGCGCGCGTGAAGCCGCCGATACCATCGCCGCCGAGATCGGCGCGGATGTGGTACAGGTCATCGGCTCCAAGTTCGTTTTGTACCGCAGGAACAAAAAAGATCCCAAGATCAAGCTGGTCAAATGAGGCGCGCGATCTACGGGGGTTCCTTCAACCCCATCCACAACGATCATGTCAAGCTCGCTCTGCGGTTCGCTGAGCAGTTTGAACTCGACCGGGTCACGCTGATCCCGACCAACATCACGCCGCTCAAGGACAATTCGCATATCGCCGCGGGAAAACATCGCTATCAGATGTGCCTTCTCGCGACACAGGATCACGATCAGCTCGAGGTCAGCGATATCGAGCTCAGGCGCGAAGGAGAGAGCTACACATCCGACACCGTCGCCGCGCTGAAAAACGACGACGATACGCTCTTTCTGATCGTGGGAGCCGACATGTATATGACGCTCGACCGCTGGCACGACTTCCGATATATCTTTGACAATGTCACGATCCTGGTCGCTCCGCGGAATGAATTGGATTATGATTCTTTAGAAGAAAAATACCTCGAGTACCGCGCAAAGTACAACTGCCGCACCCTGATCGCGCACCAAGCGATCGGCGCGCTGTCCTCCACCACCGTGCGCGAGGGCATCGCTTCGGGCGCGGACGTCAGCCGCATGGTCGACCCCCGCGTGCTCGACTATATCCAAAAGCATGATTTGTACCGATAACGCCGCTGACATGCGGAGAAAATGTCTTTTCCGTTTTGAATGATCTGTGAAGGAGAGGGTTTCTTATGAACACTGACAAGTATCTGCATTATCTCGACAGCCTGTCCGAATACCGCCGCGTCCATTCGCTGAACGTCTCGTCCGAGGCGGTGCGTTTTGCTGAGAAATACGGCGGCGATGTGGAGAAAGCCCGCCTTGCGGGACTTCTGCATGACGTGACCAAAGAGACGGATAACGAGAAACAGTTGCAAATCATCGAAAACGGTGGTATAATTCTCACCGAACTGGAGAAACGCTCGCCGAAGCTCTGGCACGCGATCTCCGGAGCATGCTTTGTGCGCGATGTGATCGGGATCGACGATCCCGATATCTTCAACGCGATCCGCTATCATACGACCGCCCGCGCGGGCATGAGCCGGCTGGAAAAGATCATTTTCCTCGCTGATTTCACCTCCGCGGAGCGCGACTATCCCGACATCGACGTCATCCGCGAGCACGCGGAACATTCGCTCGAAGAAGGCATGCTCTACGGTATCAAATTCACGATCAGCCGGCTGGTGGGCAGGGGAAACCTCGTCAGCCCCGACGCGCTGGCGGCTTATAACGATATTTTACTCAGCAAATCTGATTAATTCTTTTTATCAAGGATTAGTATCAATAGAGAGGTAATTATGGAATCTTTACAGGAAGCAAAAGCAATCGCAAAGATCTTAGACAACCGCAAGGCACTGAACGTCCGCGTCATCAAGATCGCCGACATCTCATCCCTTGCCGACTATATGGTCATCGCGACCGGTAACTCTTCGACCCACGTCAAATCCCTCGCCGACTATGTCGAGTACGAGATGGACGAGCAGGGCGTGTCCGTCAGCCATATCGAGGGACACCGCTCCGATACATGGATCCTGCTCGACTACGTCGACGTCATCGTCCATGTGTTCAACGAAGAGAGCCGTCAGTACTATGACCTCGACCGCCTTTGGGAGGACGGCGAGGACGTCGATATCTCCGATATCGTCACAGAGTGACGCGCGCGTCTTTTTCCGTGATATTCTGACGTTATTCTGATCATAACCTTTTGGAGGAAAGATATATGAAATACAACCACAAGTCCGTTGAGCCCAAGTGGCAGAAAATCTGGGAGGACAAAGGCGTTTTCCATGCCGAAACGAATTCGGATAAGCCGAAGTTCTTCTCTCTGATCGAGTTCCCTTACCCCTCGGGTCAAGGTCTGCACGTAGGACATCCCCGTCCCTACACCGCGCTCGATACCGTCTCGCGTAAGCGCAGATTACAGGGCTACAACGTGCTCTATCCGATCGGCTGGGACGCCTTCGGTCTGCCTACCGAGAACTTTGCGATCAAGAACCATATCCATCCCGAGATCGTGACGAAGAACAATATCGCGCGCTTCAAGAAGCAGATCCAGTCCCTCGGTATCTCCTTCGACTGGAGCCGCGAGGTCAACACCACCGACCCCGATTATTACAAGTGGACCCAGTGGATCTTCCTCCAGCTGTTCAAGCATGATTTAGCTTATAAGAAAGAGATGGCGGTCAACTGGTGTACCTCCTGCAAGTGCGTTCTGGCGAACGAAGAGGTCGTGAACGGCGCTTGCGAGCGCTGCGGCAGCGAGGTCGTCCGCAAGGTCAAGAGCCAGTGGATGCTGCGTATCACCAAGTACGCCGACCGTCTGATCGACGATCTTGACTTGGTCGATTATCCCGAGCGCGTCAAGCTCCAGCAGAAGAACTGGATCGGCAGAAGCTACGGCGCTGAGGTCGAGTTCGACACCACCGCCGGCGACAAGCTGATGATCTACACCACCCGCCCCGATACCCTCTACGGCGCAACCTATATGGTCATGTCGCCCGAGCATCCCTATATCGAGAAATGGGCTGACAAGCTGACAAATCTCGACGCCATCAAAGCCTATCAGCGTGAGAGTGCGAAGAAGAGCGACTTTGAGCGTACCGAGATGAACAAGGATAAGACCGGCGTGAAGCTCGAGGGCGTCACCGCGATCAACCCCGTCAACGGTCGTGAGATCCCGATCTTTATCTCCGACTATGTTCTGATCTCCTACGGTACCGGCGCGATCATGGCGGTTCCCGCTCACGATACCCGCGACTGGGAATTCGCGAAGAAATTCGACCTGCCCATCATCGAGGTCGTCAAGGGCGGCGAGGATGTGCAGAAAGAGGCGTTCACCGACTGCGCGACCGGTATCATGGTCAACTCCGATATCCTCGACGGGCTCTCTGTTGAAGAAGCGAAGAAGAAGATCATCGAAGTGCTGACCGAAAAGGGCATCGGCCATCAGAAGGTCAACTTCAAGCTTCGCGACTGGGTATTCTCCCGCCAGCGCTATTGGGGCGAGCCGATCCCGATCGTCAAGTGCGACGACTGCGGCTATGTCCCGATCCCCGAATCCGAATTACCGCTCAAGCTCCCGATGGTCGAGAGCTATGAGCCGACCGATACAGGTGAATCGCCCCTCGCTAACATGACCGAGTGGGTCGAGACCACCTGCCCCTGCTGCGGGAAGAAGGCTTACCGCGAGACCGACACCATGCCCCAGTGGGCGGGTTCGTCGTGGTACTACCTCCGCTATATGGATCCTCACAACAATGAGGCGCTCGCTTCCAAAGAAGCGCTCGATTACTGGCACCAGGTCGACTGGTACAACGGCGGCATGGAGCATACCACCCTGCACCTGCTCTACTCCCGCTTCTGGCACAAGTTCCTCTATGATATCGGTGTCGTGCCCACCAAGGAGCCCTATGCCAAGCGTACCTCCCACGGCATGATCCTCGGCGCAAACGGCGAGAAGATGTCGAAATCCCGCGGCAACGTCGTCAACCCCGACGATATCGTGAACGAGTACGGCGCGGATACGCTGAGGATGTACGAGATGTTCATCGGCGACTTTGAGAAAGCCGCTCCGTGGAGCACCAACTCCGTGCGCGGCTGCCGCAAGTTCATCGAACGCTATTGGAATTTACAGGATATGCTGATCGACGGCGACTTCATCCGTCCCGAGGTCGAGAAAGAGTTCCACAAGACCATCAAGAAGGTCGAGGGCGATATCGAGAACATCAAGTTCAATACCGCGATCGCCGCTTTGATGGCGCTGATCAACACCATCTATGCCAACGGCAAGATCACAAAGAAGGAGCTCGCTGTCTTCTCGATCCTGCTCAATCCGTTCGCTCCCCATGTCACCGAAGAGGTCTGGGAAGCCTGCGCGTTAGGCGAGGGCATCCTTGCCGAAGCGAGCTGGCCCGAGTATGACGAAAACAAGTGCGTGGACGACACCATCGAGATCGTCGCGCAGGTCAACGGCAAGATCAAAGCGAAGCTCAACATCGCCGCCGACGCCGAACAGGCGGATGTGCTGGAGATGGCAAAAGCCGAGCCGAAGGTCAAGGAAGCGATCGACGGCATGAACATTGTCAAGGAGATCTACATCAAGGGTCGACTTGTCAACATCGTCGTCAAGCCTTGAGCCCGCCCGTATCGTAGAAAACCCACTTGCGCCTTATCCGATTTGTAAAAAATATCCTACTAAAATTAGCAACTTTCTACAAATTGGGTCTTAACTCTTGACACTTCGGGCTTGATAAGGTATAATCAATTGTGCATTATGCGAATAACTCCGGTTGGGAGGGAAATACATGTCAGAAGTAAGACTCAAGGAAAACGAATCCTTAGAGAGCGCTCTGCGCCGCTTCAAGAAGCAGTGCGCGCGCGCCGGCGTCA
>CADAUE010000027.1 GCA_902790985.1 uncultured Ruminococcus sp. | reverse complement strand
GATTTGATGCGATTCTATGCTGAGTATAAACAGCTTATAAATACTATTTGTTATCGAAAGCTAAGGCTGCCGCAAAACTTCTCGTTTTGCGACAGCCCCATCGGATAGGTTTTATTACGCTTCGCCGCCTTCTCCGCCGCTCGCCTGCGCTTCTCCGCCGTCTTGCGCGGGAGCTTCTTCAGCCTCGCCGCCGGTGTCGGCAGAGCCGTCGTCGCCGGAATCGCCGGAATCATCATTGCTGCCGCCGGAGTTGCCGGAGGATCCGCCCGATGAAGGAGCGGAGGTATAGTAGGTGGAAGAGGGCAGATCGTCGGAATCGACCTCTTGCTCATTCTTATAATAGGTACGGGTCGTATACACCCTGTAGCCGCGGTCAAAGTAGGTAGGCGAGGTTGTCGAGATCTCGATATCATCAAAATCGGGATTCGGCAGACCGTACATCTCGCAGTTCAGCTCGGTGCCCGACATCCAGCACTTCATAAAGAGCTGGTACTTGAAGGGATTCTTCACCTTGAGGTCGATATGGCCGTAGTCGACAGTCGCGTCTCGACCCGCGTCGACATATACCGATTTGTAATAGTGACACTCGCGCTCAACGACCTCCATGCCGCAGAGGATCGCCGCATTATAGATGGTGGTGGAAGACTGGCAGATACCGCCGCCGACGCCGGTCTCGCTGCGTCCCTCGACGATGACGCCGGCAGGCTTGTAGCCGTTGCTCTCGAGGTTCGAGTCACCGGTACAGCCGTTGAACGACCATGTCTCGCCCGGATTGATCACCGAGCCGTTACACGCCGCCAGTGAGACACGCATATTCTCGTTGCCGTTGGCGTTGTTGGTGGAAACGGTAGAGAACGAGGACAGCTTCGTGATGTTCTCCTTGAGGTAGCTCGCGGTATACTCTGGATCGACCTCTTTAACGGTCGCGTCGACCGACCCGGAAATACTGCCGCCTTTGATGAACGCGGAAAGTGCGTTCAAGCTGGTCGTCTCATCCAGAGAGGTACCTTTCTGTTCATCCGAGATCGTAAACATGGAATCGGCAGAGGGATCAAAGTCGGTGACCTCGGCGTTTTTGGGATCTGTCTTGACGTCAGCCGCGATCGCGGAGATCAGATCCTTGCAGGTCTCGTCCGAAACGGTCATCTTGATCTCATAGTTCTTGTCCTCGGTCTTGATACCCTTTTCCTCGGAATATGCTTTCGCTTCGGCGAGGACCTTCTCGGTGTCGAAGCTGTATTTGAAATCCTTCTTCGTATAATTGTAGGTCTTGTCCCCCGCTTTGACGTCGACTTTGATACCGTTCGCAAGCTCGTCCTCGACGCCCTTCATCACTTCCTTCGCCTGATCCATGGTCAAGTCCTTCATCGACTTGCCGTTGATGTATACGTTGTCGGAGAAGGTGCTCTGGGGGCCGGTGCCCGAGCCGGAGGTCAGATACATCGTCAGACCCGCTCCGCCGGCGATCAGCAGCACGCCGACGATGACCAGTGTGATGATCAAGCCGGTCTTTTTCTTCTTCTTGGGCTGCTGCTTTTGAGCAGCGGCAGGACGCTTGGCGGAAGTCTGTCGCGGATCGACCGCTCTGCCGTCGTCGTCGATAAAGACAAAATCGTCGTGCAAGCTACGCTGAGCCGCAGATCTCTTTGCGGGCGCGGACTGCCGGCTCGGAGCCGCGGTCTTTTTCGCAGGCGCTTTCGCGGATATCGCGGAGCCATTCTTGCGGCTGCGCGCTTCATCTAATATTGAATTCAGTTCCATGGTGTTGGATTTGGAATCCGCCATAACAACCACTTCCTAAGTGAAATATCTATGTCAATACGAATGGGAGCGGTCATAAAGCCACTGCACCTATCATAATCAAGTATAATAATAGCCCACAAAAATTTGATTAATAATCTGTAAAAGAATTATGAAATAAAAATGCGACGATATTTACTACCCCTGCGGTCGGTTAATTTAGGGATTTTTGATAAAGCGGTTTTCCGAAAAGCGCCTTTTCTCTGAAAACAATATAATTTTGTCGCATTATCGGTAATTTATATCTTGCCCTGTCACCCAAAAAGCTGTATAATCAATATATAGTCCCTTGATTGAAACAGCAATAACCCGAAAAAGGATGATGACAAAATGAATTTTATGATCTTGACCGCTTCTACAGGCGGCGGTCACAACAGAGCCGCCAACGCATTGAAGGACTATATCACCACCCATGATTCCGACGCGCAGGTCGATATCATCGACGCGATCGAGGAATGTTCCTCTACGCTGAACTTAGCTGTCGTAAAAGGCTACAAGGCGCTGGTCACGCTGACGCCCGGGCTGTTCGGCGCGATCTACAAAAGCTCCGATAAAAAATCCGCCCTGTCCGATACGGTCAACATCATCTACCAGCAGTGTGCCAAGAAGATGCAGCCGGTGATCGAGAAATACAAGCCCGACGTCATCATCAGCTGTCACCCGTTCGCGGGAGCGATCCTCGGCTATATGAAGAAAACCTATAACTATACGATCCCGCTCATCACGATCGTAACGGATTTTCTGCCCCATCGCACCTATATCTCCGAAGGCATCAACGCATATATCACCGCCTCGGCAACGGCGAAGGATATCCTTGCGGACGAGTACGGCATCGACCGCGATCATATCTTTGACTACGGTCATCCGGTCTATGAAAAGTTCTATGAGGGCAACGGCAGGACCCGTGAGGAGGCCCTCGACGAGCTGGGCTTTGACAAGAACAAGCTGACCGTGCTGATCATGGCAGGCAGCTTCGGCGTTACCGATATTCTCGAGATCTACGAGAATCTGCAGGATATCGACGTCGACTACCAGATCATCGTCATCACCGGCAGAAACAAAAAGCTGTATGACGCTTTTGAAGAGCTGCTCGAGAACAAAGAGGTCATCACCGACGAGGAACCGGAGTTCATCAAGAGCCTCAGCGAAGACAATATCCTGCGTATCCTCTACAACTCCGGTGAAGACGCCATCGAATCACTGACAGCCCCTTTCAGCCCGAAGCACATCGTTCATAAACCGACAAAGGTCTTCTTCTTCATCAACAACGTTGACGATTATATGCACGCAAGCGACCTCATCGTCACCAAGCCCGGCGGTCTGACGACCTCCGAAAGCATCGCCTGCGCCCTGCCGATGGTCGTGTTCAAAGCATATCCGGGTCAGGAAGAACAGAACGCCGCTCTGCTCGTAGAGAACGATATCGGCGTCATCATGGAGTCGAGCGAAGTTGCCGCAGAAACAGTCGGTTCTCTGCTCAAAGACACCGACCGTCTTCAGCATATGCGTGAGAGCTGCCGCAAATATGTCCGCAAGAATTCTTCTAAGAACATTTACGAGCTGGCGAAAAAGCTCGCTGAAGAAAATCAATAAGCATACGACCAAAAGGCTCCTTCGGGAGCCTTTTATGATGCGGTCTTTCATCGGATACTAACGGAATCAATTTGAGAGCAGTCAATATTTATGCCGATTTTGTAATCTCGGATTACTCTTTCGTTAAATTTGTTTACTTGCGGCAAATTTCTCTATATAATGTAGGCTATAATAATAGTATTTAAACCTATATATTGAAATAAATATCCGCTAAGGAGAAATTTATGCTGCAGATCAAAGGCATACGGAAGGTATACAAAACCGGCAATCTGGTACAGGAGGCGCTCAAGGGCGTGTCGCTCAATCTGCGCGACAATGAGTTTGTCGCGATCTTGGGACAGAGCGGCTCCGGTAAAACGACCATGCTGAATATCATCGGCGGACTTGACCGCTATGACGAGGGAGATCTCATCATCAACGGTGTTTCCACCAAGCGCTATACCGATCGCGACTGGGATTCTTACCGCAATCATACGGTAGGATTCGTTTTTCAGAGCTATAACCTCATCCCCCACCAGACGGTGCTCAGCAACGTTGAGCTGGCGCTGACCATCGGCGGCATCAGCGCGAAGGAACGTACCGAGCGCGCTACCGAAGCGCTCACAAAGGTAGGACTTGTCGAGCATATCCACAAGAAACCGTCACAGCTCTCCGGCGGTCAGATGCAGCGCGTCGCCATCGCCCGCGCTTTAGTCAACGATCCCGACATCCTGCTCGCCGACGAGCCGACCGGCGCTCTTGACAGCGATACCAGTATTCAGGTCATGGACCTCTTGAAAGAGGTCGCCTCCGACAGGCTGGTCGTGATGGTCACCCATAACCCCGAGCTTGCCGAACAATACGCGACGCGCATCGTCACCCTCAAGGACGGCGAGATCACCTCCGACTCCGACCCCTATACCGTCGAAGAATCCGAGTCCGTTCACAAAAACCTCGGTAAGTCCTCGATGTCGCTGTTGACCGCTCTCTCACTCTCGTTCAACAACCTGTGGACGAAAAAAGCGCGCACCATCCTCGTCTCCTTCGCCGGTTCAATCGGCATCATCGGTATCGCGATGATCCTCGCGATGTCCCACGGAGCGAACCAATATATCCACAACGTAGAAGAAGAGAGCCTGCAGGACTACCCCCTGCAGATCACAGATACCAGCTTCAACCTGACCTCGATGTACGCCGACCGTATGTCGTCGGCGGAGAGCAATAAGGCAACTTCCGACGAAAAAAACGTCGAAGAATGGCGCACCGTTACCAACATCCTCTCGGGAATGAACACGAACGATCTGAAATCGCTCAAAGCCTACTTTGAAAGCGATGAGTGCGATATCAACGATCATGTCCAGACCATCGAATATGACTACAACCTCACCCCTCGCATCTATAAAGAGGATCCGGACGGCAGCTTCCGTCAAGTCAACCCCAGCACCACCTTTGCTGCGCTCGGCTTCGGCGGCTCGGATTCCACCTCGAACGGTCTGTTCTCATCCTTTTCCAACACCAACAGCTTCTTTGCTATGCCCGAGAAAGAGGAGTTGTATCAAAAGAGCTTTGACCTCAAAGCGGGTCGCTGGCCCCAAAACTATAACGAATGTATCATCACCCTAACGACCAGCGGCAGGGTGTCCGACTTGACGCTGTATATCCTGGGACTGAAAGATCACAAAGAACTTGAAAATATGATCAACGCCTTCTCCGACGGAGAAGCCATGAAGGACATCTCCGAGACCGGTCACTACAGCTACGACGATCTGATGGGCGCCGAATTCCGGCTGATCTCCGCCACCGACTTTTACACCTACGATAAAGACTACGGTGTGTGGACCGATCACAGCTCCGACAACAGCTATATGAAAAAAATCCTCAACAACGCCGAAAAATTAAAGGTCGTCGGCGTAGCCCAGATCGCGGAGAACACCACCATCACCGGCAATATGATCGGCATCGGCTACCACGCCTCGATGACAGGCTACATGATCGACCTGTCAAAGAATTCAGACATCGTCAAAGAACAGTTAAAAAACCCCGACGTCAATGTCTTCACGGGAAAATCCTTTGATGAAGAAAACAGTTCCAACGGCGAAATGGACTTAGGCTCGCTGTTCTCGGTGGATCAAGACGCGATCGGCAAAGCGTTCGACTTCTCGGATTCGGGGATGGATCTCTCGGGCTTTGATCTCAGCGGCATGGACTTCTCCGATATCGACCTCAGCTCCGCTGTTTCGACACAGGATCTTGGCGCTATGATGCCGCAGCTGAGCGAAAGCGACGTCGAAGAACTGCTCAAAGGCATCAACTTCAATATGTCTGCCGACACGATGAAAGCGCTTTTCGAAAAGGTCCTCGCGGGCTATCAGACCTATTCAAAGGATGACAAACGCGCGGATATCTCGGCTTTGCCGTCATCCCTGTGGCAATATCTGAACACGCGTGAAGCGCTTGATATGATCGGCGAGGATATCAAAGAGATGATCTCCAAGCACGGCGACGACATCATCAAGATCGAAGACATCACCGCGATCGGTCAGGCCTATATCTCCGGCTACGAAACATGGCTCAAGGACAACGGCTATGAGACCGACGACTTCACCCACGTCAATGAATATACCAATTCGGATAAGGCGCAGAAGATCCTTTCAGACGGCGCCGACACGCTGCGCGAAAAGCTGAAAAACTTCCGTCCCACCGATGAAGAGATCAATACTCTCACCGCGCATATCGCTAAAGGCTATGAAGAATACGCGGACAAAAACGAGCTGCCCTCCGCTTCTTATATGCTCTCTTCCTTCACCGATTACCTTTCGACCGATGAAGCGTCGAAGATGATCAAAGACGCTGTCGGCGACGCGGTTGACGCGTCCGGTATCGAAAAGAGCATCTCCAAATACTCTGACGTTATCTCGACCCAGATGGGCACGGTCATGCAGGGCATCTTCTCCGCGGTCGGTAACGAGATCAGCGCCGCTTTACAGAACAGTATGGGCTCGCTGATGTCGGGGATGTCCGACGATCTGTTCAGCATGTTTGACTTCAACACCGACGCGCTTGCGGACATGTTCCAGTCAAAAATGAGCGCAGAGGAGCTTCGCGATTTGATGACATCCCTGTTCTCGACCCAGAAAGCTTCCTACGACGGCAACCTCAAAAAACTGGGCTACGCGGATTTGAGCAAGCCCACCACCATCACGATCTATCCCAAGGATTTTGACAGCAAGACTCACATCAAAAAGCTGATCAACGACTATAACGACCGAATGACAGCCGCGGGCGAGGATGACAAAGTGATCTCATACACCGATCTCGTCGACGCCTTGATGGGTTCGGTCACAACGATCATCAACGCGATCAGCTATATCTTGATCGCTTTCGTTGCGATCTCGCTGATCGTATCGTCCATCATGATCGGCGTCATCACCTATATCAGCGTTCTCGAACGCAGGACAGAGATCGGTATCCTGCGCGCGATCGGCGCCTCCAAGCGCAACATCTCACAGGTATTCAACGCCGAGACCTTCATCATCGGCGCGCTCGCGGGAGTGATCGGCGTCGGCGTTACGGCGCTGCTCCTCATACCGGGAAACGCGATCCTGCACTCGCTGACCGGACAGGAAAACATCAACGCCATCCTGCCGCCCCTTGCCGCGTTCATCCTGATCCTGCTGAGCATCGTTCTGACCTTGATCGGCGGTATCATCCCCTCCCGCAAGGCGGCTAAGAGCGATCCCGTCACCGCACTGCGGTCTGAATAAATGCCAACGCACTCTTTATCGAAAACGAAAATCGGAGGTTCTGAATATGGTTAAAGTAATCGACAAGGAAGTTTTGTCCACCGACAAAAAGCACAAGCTCAAGGGTAAGATCTATATCCCCGATGGCTCAGCCAAGGGGCTGTTGCATGTCGTCCACGGCATGACCGAATATATCGGCAGATTCGACGGCTTCATGCGCGAAATGGCGCAGGACGGTTTTATCGTATTCGGCTATGATCACCTCGGTCACGGCCACACTGTCAACGATGAAAATGAACTTGGTTTTATCGCTCACGAAAACGGTTGGCAGCATCTGGTAGACGACGTATTCACCTTTGGCAACGAGGTGCGCAAGTCGCTCCAAGGCGAAAAGCTTCCCTTCATCCTCATGGGTCACAGCATGGGTTCCTTCATCGTGCGCCTTGCTGCCGCAAAATATAATCACTATGACAAACTGATCGTCATGGGTACGGGCGGTCCGAACCCTGCCTCCGGTGTTGCGATCATGCTGGCAGGATTGCTCAAAGCCGTGAAAGGAGAACGCGGCTACTCCGACCTTCTCCAGAACGCCGCGTTCGGCGCATATAACAAGCATTTTGAAAAAGAGAACGATCCGTATGCATGGCTGTCCGTCAATAAGGAGAATCGCGACAAATACCGCGTCGATCCGCTGTGTACTTATCGTTTCACCAACTCCGCGATGCAGGATCTTGTCAAGCTGAACAAATACTGCAACGATAAAAAATGGTATGCCGATATTGACAAGAAAAAGCCGATCCTGCTGGTATCCGGCAGCGAAGACCCTGTCGGCGATTACGGCAAGGGCGTCAAAGCGGTTTACGAGAATCTGAAAGCCGCGGGCGCACATGTCCAGATCAAGCTTTATGAGGGCTACCGCCACGAGATCCTTAACGACTTTTGCCGCGATCAAGTGGTCGCGGACATCCGCACGTTTATCAGCGCGTAAAGACATATATAATAGTATAGGAAGCGCCCGACTTTCGTCGGGCGCTTCCTGTATCATAAACGATTATTTGCCGTTTTTCAGTACAACAGAAGTGTGAGCGGGGATGGTGAGCTTGCCGGAGCTGAGCTTCGGGATCTCCTTGTTCGGCTCAGCCGCCTTGTCGCCGTACGACCAGCCGCGCAGCTCGGGATTGTTGAACTTTTCGGAAACATCCGCTTCCTTTGCCTCGTCGCTGACATTATGGATGACCATCACGCTTGAACCATCGTGCTCGATGATGATACCGGCACAGTTGGTATCGCCCCAGTTGACGACCTCACTGATATTGCCGCGCGCGATCTCGGGATTCTGCTGACGGATCTTGATCAGTTTGCGGTAAGCGCTGAGGATACTATGTTCATCCTTGAGCTGCTGCTCTACGCCGCCGAGCTCGTTCTTCTCCACACCTGCGACGCCGGGGACATAGATATCGGGCAGATTCTCGTTATCCCAGATCATCGCGGTGCGGTAAGAAGCGTCGTTGGTGGTGTTGGGCGCTTCGATACCGATCTCTTCGCCGTAGTAGGTAAAGGAGTTACCGGGTGCGAGCATATAGAGGTTCGCCGCCATTTTATAATCTTCTTCATCGAGCATATTGGCAAGACGCACCATATCATGGTTCGTGAGGAAGTTGGCGTTGATCGCCTTTTCGTTGCGCTTCTTGATATTGTTGTCGTACTTCTGAAGCTTTGTCATCGTATCCTGCACGTTGTTGTGGCTGCCGACCAAAAACTCGCCGCCGGAATTGGCGAACTTGAAGTTGAACAGGCTGTCGATGCCGCTCTCATACATATCATAGATATTGCCGGCGTCGTCCCAGTCCTCGCCGACCATATAAACGTCGGGGTTGTACTTCTGCGCCATGGTGTAGAACCAATTCAAAAACTCGTCCGCGTCGGTGTTCTTATCGTCGAAGTACTTCACCGCGTCAAGACGGAATCCGTCTACACCCTTCTCCAGCCAGAACTTGGTGACCTTCTCAAAATACTCGCGCGTACCGTCGTAGCTCAAATTCCAGTCGGGCATATCGGTAGAGAAGGGACCCTCATAGTAGTAATCCGAACCGGAGATCGGGCGGTTGTAGGTGTCGTTGGAGGTTTTGGAAACGTTGTAGTAGCGCGCGTAACCATCCTCTTTACCCTCTCTAAGCTCGTCACATGCCTTGACAAAGAACTCATGATCGTCGCCGCTGTGATTGAGGACGAGGTCGATGATCACGCGGATACCGCGCTTGTGGCTCTCTTCGATCAGCTTATCAAAATCTTCAAGCGTACCGAAATCGGGATCGATCTCGAAGTAGTCGCGCACATTATATTTGTGATAGGACTTAGAGGGCATCATCGGGGACAGCCATATACCGTCCGCGCCGAGATCATCGCCGCCGTTCGGATCTCCGTCGTTGATGTAGTCGAGCTTCGAGATCAAACCGGGCAGATCACCGGTCTGGTCGCCGTTGGAGTCGCAGAATGAACCGATCCACACTTGATAGAAGCTGCGGTATTTGTCGTCAGAAGCCTTCGCTTGGTTCTTCTGCACCGGATCGGACGAGCCGCCGCAGGCAGCCAGCAACGAGGCGATCATGCATAACGCCAATAATAATGATAAGATTCTTTTCATATTATCACAACCTTCATCTAAGATAACTATGTTGACTGTTCCGTGATCACTGATACTAATTAAAAGCAGCGAAACGATTGCTATGATGGTTTCGCGAAACAACCGAACGATTCAAGCGTACCGCACATGTCATAGAATCGAACGAAGTATAGCTGAGCTTAAGCCGACAGAAAATTCGATCCGCTTTGGATTAGTATGAGCGTCCGTTTCCTCACTGATCACGGAACACCCGTTATTATCACAAAAGGGCGGAGAAAACTCCGCCCTTAGCGATCTGATAATGATTAGCCCTTTACGCCGCCGGCGGTAACGCCTTCAACGTAATATCTCTGCATGATCAAGAACAGCGTGGTGATCGGAACAGCAACGACGACCGAGCCGGCCAAGAACTTCTTGAAGTTATTCAGAACGTGGTCAGCGTCGATCAGCATCTGCAGACCGATCGCAACGGTGTAGTTCGGGATATCTCTGCCGACGATGATCTTCGCAAGGATGAAGTCTGTCCACGGACCGATGAACGAGGTCAGTACGGTGTAGACAAGGATCGGTTTAGACATCGGGAGAATGATCTTCCAGAAAATCTGATTTCGGGTAGCGCCGTCGATGGTCGCAGCCTCGTCCAGCGCTCGTGGTATCGTATCGAAGAAGCCTTTACTGATCTGATATCCAAGTCCCGCACCGGCGGAGTAACAGATGACCAGAGCAACCAGAGGCAGCTCGAGAAGACCCATAGCCTTCAACAGATAGTAGATAGCGATCATGGTCATGAAGCCGGGGAACATACCGAGGATCATGCCGATGTTGATCAAGGGCTTTCTTGCCTTGAAACGCAGACGGCTGAATGCATAAGAAACCATCATGACGGCAAGAGTAGAAATGATGCAGCTGAAGATAGCTACGATAAAGGTGTTCAGGAACCATCTCGGGAAGTTGACCGAGCTCTTCGCGTTAACGGTAAACAGGTCGATATAGTTCTGGAACGATAACTTCTGAGGGATCAGGTAGGATACATACGCCAGACCTTCGTCACGGAAGGAGTGGAGGACGAGGTAGACCAGCGGAGAGATCCAGATGAGACCCAGACCGCCGAGAAGGATATAGATAAGAATGTTCGAAAGAACTCTACGAAACTTATAACTCTTAATCATGAGAATTCCTCCTCGTTCTTAGCGGACTTGGTAAGGTTGAAGGTCAGCAGCGATACGGTAGCGCAGACGATGAATACCAAGATACCGATGGCGGCGGCGAAGTTGTAGTCCTGAGAGTTCATGGTCAGCTTGAACAGCCATGTAACCAACAGGTCCGTGTAACCCGCCTGATACAGGTCATTGGAGTTCTGTAGGTTCGCGGTCAACAGGTAGATAACGTTGAAGTTGTTGATGTTACCTACAAAGCTGGTGATCAGATACGGAGTGGTAACAAACAGCATGTAGGGCAGCGTGATCTTGAAGAAAGATTTCACAGGACCCGCGCCGTCGATGGTAGCGCTCTCGTACAGGTCAGCCGGGATATTCATCAGAATACCCGAGGTGATCAAGATGGTATACGGGATACCGACCCAGATATTGACGACAACAACGGTCACACGAGCTACCCACGGATCGCCGCCGAGGAAGTTGATATACTCGGGCGTCCAATGGAGCACATCATGCAGCAGAACGTTGACCGCACCGCCGTTTACGTCGAGCATCTGGCTCATGAGCAGCAGGGATACGAACTGAGGTACCGCAACGGTAACGACGAACAGAGTTCTCCACAGCGCCTTGAGCTTGATGCCTTTCTTATTTATCATAAGGGCAACAACCATACCGAGGAGGTAGTTGAGAACGGTTGCCAGTACTGCCCAGATAAGTGTCCATTTAACAAGTTCTACGAATGTTTTGCCCATAGAAGCCGCGCCGGTATTGGAGAATACCTTGCCGAAGGTTTCTAAGCCAACCCATGAGAACAGCTTACCGATGTGGCTGTGGTCATAGTTGGTAAAGGCGATCAGAATCATGAACAGCAACGGCAGGATCGTGAAGATCGAGATCGTCAAGGTCGGGAACGCCAGAAGGGTCACGTGGAATTTGCTGTCAAAGAATTCTTTGATCTCTTCGCCGAAGCCCGGAAGCTTCTCGCCGGCAGCCTTCATCTGCTGCGCTTTGTAAGCAGATTTGGTGTTGGCGATATAGATGACAAAGAAGATCGCGATAATAACGAGTGTCATAACTCCGTAAAGGAGCAGTTTCATGGAGTCGTCGCCCTCGACACGGCCCATACGTCCGTTAGGCAGCTGACCCCAGCCCTCTTCGTTAAAGCCGATGGTTCCGTGATTGAAGAAACCGAGGTTGTAGATCTTATTCCAACCAAAACCGATCATATATAAGATGAAGAGAACTTCGGTAGCAAGGAAGATAAATCCCTTGATAACCTGGCCTCTGACGATATTGCCGAAGCCCATGATAATGTAAGATAACTTAACAGCCCAATCTCCCTTGACAAATCTGGAGAAGTAGCCCGCAAAGCCCTTGCCGATACCGACGAAAATCTTCTTGAAGAAGCGACCGATCGCCGAGAATACCTTTCCCAGGTTCGATGGCAGGTTTACAAAGAACTTTTTGAGGTTATACCAGAATTTCTGGAACGGGTTGAGCTGCACATAATCAATATATTTCATCAGTTCAACTCCCAGCTTGAGTTTTGCGTCTGTGGTGTTACTGTATCCACAGACGCCCGGTTAGATACAGTATGTTCTTTATCGGTCGGGCGACGAGACCGCCGCCCGACCTAAAACTACATGAGTGCGGAATGTTGATTTGCGCAAACGCGCGTCAATCGATCAGATTACTCGTCGAGTACGTTGGCAACTGCCTTCTTGAACTCGGTTCTCAGAGTCTCACGGCTGTAGTCATCTTCCTTGAAGAGCTTAGCGCCGAGGGTGCCGATCGGGGTCCAGAAGGTCTCAGCAATGTTGATCTGAGGAACCGAGAACTCAGACTGAGCCAGCAGAGCGGACAGCGCGGGGCTGTTCTTGACTGTGTCGGACTTCTGAGCGTTGATGTTGGAGGGCAGCCAGCCAAGCTCATCCAGTCTGGTCTGCTGAACTTCCTCACTTGTCAGGTAGTTTGCGAGAACCTGAGCAGCCTCGGGGAACTTGGAGTGAGAGTTAACGCCAACGAGCTTAGCGCCGTTCATACCGATGATCTGAGTATCGGTACCCTTGATGTTGATGGTGGGCAGCTTCGCAGCGCCGTAGTTGTCACCGAGAACCTTAGCAACGGTAGCAGCGTTCCAAGAACCGTCGATACCGGCAGCAACAGTGGAGGGATCCTCAGCCATACCGGAACCGATACGGGCGGGGTCAGCGCTCATGAATACGTCGCTGTAATCGTGGAACAGCTTCGCGAACGCCTCGAGAGAATCGAGAACCTTCTCTTCGTCATAATCGTTGAACTTCTGGGTGCCGTCAGCGGTCAGACCGTCGTTGACCATGCCGCCGGTGTAGAGAGGCATACAGCCGTAGAAGCCGTTGTCGATGTTGATCAGGCACTTCTTGTTAGCAGCCTTGCAAGCCTCGAACAGGCCTTCGAGAGTCTTAGCCTGGTCGTCGGAGACAAACTTTTTGTCATATACGAGATAGTAGCCGTTCTCACCGGTCTCGGGGTAAGCGAGAAGGGTGTTGTCGAGAGTACCGGTAGAAACCGCGAACTCACTGTTGCGGGACTTAACGTCCTCCAGATAATCCTCAACAACCGGAGCAAGAGCGTTGCCCTGCTGGAGCTTGTTGATGTTGTTGCAGACAAAGCCGAAAACGTCAGCAGCCTTGTCAAGGTCGTTCAGAGCCTGCGCAGCAGCGTCAGCCTCGCCCTGAGCCTGAACATCGATGGTGATGGTCTTGTTGGGATACTTCGCGATGAAGTCTTCGCACAGCTGCTTGGTCAGAGAAACAGCGTTGTCGGGAGCCCATACGAGCAGGGAGATGTTATCCTCGCCGTAGAAGGGGTCGTCGCTCTTCTTGTCGCCGCCGCCGTTGGATGTGTTACCGTTACCGCCGCAGGCGACGAGAACGGAAGCCAGCATCAAGACTGCCAGCAACAGAGCAATTAATTTTTTCATGGTGGTTTCCTTCTTTCCAAAAAATATTTTTGGACAGATGTACCGAGAATCCGGACCGGCACACCTAATCACTGTATAAATTTTACCATATATGTACGTGCAATTTCAACTCCTTTTGTACTTTTTATCTAAAACATTAATTTTGAGATTGCATTTTGGTGGATTTGACAATTGAATTTTTATTTTATATTTATTTTCAACAAATAACATATTTTGAATTTGTGCTTTTTCACGAATCTTCTTTTGTGCACATTGTCAGTTTACCTTCCGCGAATCAAGGGTCGGCGTTGACACAGGCGGCGGTTATGATTCTGATTTAGAACTAAAATAATTTGATGTCGAACTTTTTGGGTTTTTTCGTGTAATTTCACTAAAAGCATGCGATGAGCATAAAATAACACATTGACATCCCCGCCCATTTCTATGTATAATATAGAGGTATTTTCAACTATATGAGGACAGAGTATCTCATATGCAACACGGAGGTTCACGATGAAACTGGTAGATTTACTGCAAAAATGTGAATACATCCTCGATGCGGGTTCACTCGACATCGAGATCAAGGACGTTATCTACGACAGCCGCAAGGTCGTCAAGGGCTGTGCGTTCGTCGCCTTGAAGGGCTACAACGTTGACGGCCACAAATTCATCCCCGACGCTGTAGAACGCGGCGCTAAGGCGCTGATCGTTGAGGACGAGGGTATCGCATACGACGGCGTGACGGTCGTCCGCGTTAAAGACGCGCGAGCGGTGCTGGCGCTGATGAGCGTCGAATTCTTCGGCAGACCCGCCGAGGAGCTGACCACCATCGCGGTCACCGGCACCAAGGGCAAGACCACCACGGTCGCCATGATCCGCTCCATCCTGGAGAACGCCGGCATCAAGACCGGTACCATCGGAACGCTGGGCATCCTCATCGACGACCGGATCTACAAGACCAACAATACCACCCCCGAAAGCTATGAGATTCAGCAGGCGATGCGCCGTATGATCAATGAAGGCTGCAAGGCGATGGTCATCGAAGCGTCCTCCCTCGGACTGAAATGGCACCGCACCGACGGCATCCTCTTTGATTACGGTATCTTCACCAACTTCTCCAGCGATCATATCGGCGACAGCGAGCACAAGGACATGGCGGAGTACCTCGCCTGTAAATCCCTGCTCTTCCGGCGCTGCAAAACCGGTATCATCAACATCGACGACGAAAACGCCGAGGGCGTTACCAAGGATCATACCTGCGCGATCGAGACCTACGGCTACAGCGAGAACGCCGATCTTGTCGCTCACGGCGACGAGCTGGTCGCGAGATCCGGCTTCATCGGCGTACATTTCAAGACCACCGGCGTTGAGGAGCTGAGCGTTGACGTCGCGATCCCCGGACGCTTCTCCGTCTACAACGCGCTTGCCGCGATCGCGGTGACCCGTCACTTTGACATCAGCAAAGAAAACATCCTAAGCGGTCTGAGAACCGTCAAGGTCAAGGGCAGGGTCGAGGTCGTCCCTGTGCCCGGTAACTACACCATGCTCATCGACTATGCGCACAACGCCGTTTCGATGGAAAACGTGCTTTCCACCCTGCGCGAATACAAACCCCACCGTCTTATCACCATGTTCGGCGCGGGCGGCAACCGTCCTAAGAACCGCCGCTACGAGATGGGCGAGGTCTCCGGCAGACTCTCTGACCTCTCCGTCGTCACCGAAGACAACAGCCGCTTTGAGGACGTCATGGACATCATCGCGGACATCAAGATCGGTCTCGATAAGACCGACGGCAAATATGTCGTCATCCCCAACCGTATCGACGCGATCCGCTACTGTATCGAAAACGCCGAAGCGGGCGACATCATCGTCCTCGCCGGCAAGGGTCACGAAGATTATCAGGAGATCCGCGGCGTCAAATATCACATGGATGAACGCGAGATCATCGCCGACATCATCGACGACAACCACGATGACGACGAGGAAAAGAACTGGTAAAAACCCATACAACCATACCGAACGCCCTGCGGCATCACCGCAGGGCGTATTGTTTCGGCGTATTCTGTTATACTAAGTAGCAATAAAAAGCTTTAAAAAGATATTAGCGGAGAATTTCGCATAACAAGGCGGAGGGCGCAGGCAGGCTTGAGGTGTTGTCCAAA
>CADAUE010000026.1 GCA_902790985.1 uncultured Ruminococcus sp. | reverse complement strand
ATCCTCGTCAAGTCCCCCGCTGTCGCGACCTACGATATGCAGCCCCATATGAGCGCGTACGAAGTCACCGAGAAGTGCGTCGAAGCCATCAAGAGCGGCAAGTATGACGTCATCATCCTCAACTTCGCGAACTGCGATATGGTCGGTCACACCGGCGTATTCGATGCGGCTGTCAAGGCTGTCGAAGCTGTCGACTGGGGCGTCAAGAAGGTATCTGACGCCATCGCTGAGATGGGCGGCGTGACCTGTATCACCGCTGACCACGGCAACGCCGATCGCATGATCGACCGTGACGGCACTCCCTTCACCGCGCACACCACCAACCCCGTACCCTTCTGCGTCGTCGGCTACGATGAGTGCAAGGAGCTGCGCGCGGGCGGCGTTCTCGCGGATATCGCGCCCACCATGCTCGATATCATGGGTCTGCCCCAGCCCGAAGAAATGACAGGCAAGTCCATGATCATGCGGTGAGCACGTGTGCTCTTTTCTCCGCCTTTTGAAAAGTCGGTTCTTTTGCTAAAGAATATCAACGGCGTGTCAAATGTGCGCTTCTTGTTCTACACTCTTTTGAAAGAACTGCTATACTATAACGAAAGGGGCTATCGCATTAAGAAAAGCGATAGCCCCAAAGTCTGTCATCTTGAGCAAAGCGAAGGATCTTATACTAAGTAGCAATTTGTCTATTTATATTACACCTACCATGTGTAATATAACGGAAAATGTGTGCTTTTTAGATTCTTCGGCGAAGCCTCAGAATGACGTTTTTTATTTTGCGACAGCCCCTTTTTGCTTATCCTTCCAGTTTTTGACAAAACACGATTACCTTTTCATCGTTATCCTTTGCGGGCTTGTCCTTTGGATTGATGAGGGTCAGCGTTGCAGCCAAGCGGTCGATCCCCAAAAGAGCGGCGAGCTTATCAAGAGCTTTGTCCGCACCGCCTCCCGCATAGCAGACAAAAGCAGCGATCTCTATCCTGCTGAGCATATCACGGTTTTCTGTGATAAAAGTTCTGATCGGCGGGGTGATATTACTCGCCCATACCGGCGTACCGATGATGATCCTGTCATAACCGCTATCAAGCATGTACGGCTGTAGCTTCGGTCGATCCCCCATCACGGCGCTCTTGCCACCCCAAATGAATTTGCGAAAACCTTTGGAGGGATATTCTTTCTTTGGCTCGATACGGATTAGATCAGCGCCTAGCGCATCAGCGATCTTCTCGGCGATCTGCTGTGTGTTACCGCTCATGGAATAATAGACGACTGCTGTTTTCATAGGCTCACCTTCTCAAAAGTAAAAGATTTCTTCAAACTTCTTATCCAGCGCGATACAGAGAATCAAAGCGAGCTTCGCCGTCGGGTTGAATTGACCGGTCTCGATGGAGCTGATGGTATTGCGCGATACGCCCACCATCTTGGCGAGCTCTGCCTGCGAGAGCTTCTTTTCCTTGCGAATTTCCGCAAGATGATTATGCAGGATCAACTCGTTATCCATCACGCCATCACCCCGCAGAGCTGTAGGATCCAGAGCGTGAGCATCATCAGCGCCAGCAATCCCCAGAAGATCGTAACGAACAGCTCATGCCGCTTACGCAGCTTGATATACTTGGTCAAAAAGGCGACGAACGCCATCGTGAACAGAACAAAGTCCATGCCGCGATTGACATAGCCCAGCACAAAGCCGTTGACCAGATCAACGATAATCACCAGAAATACGGCGATAAAATACGCCGCGCGCGTACCGCTCTTCTGAGCCTCGATGTCGGCATAATCCCTGCCGTGATTCTCCGCCTGTGCTTTCTTTAGTATATCCTCTTTGTTCATGAAAACATCTCCTCTTTATCGGTTGAGATTGCCGCAGTCGCCGCCGAAGCGTCTCCTTCGCAATGACAATTCTTGTATTTTGACAAGTTTACTTGTCATTTGATGGTGCTATTATAACACTGCCAAGTTTACTTGTCAATAGTTTTTGCAAAGTTTTCTTGTCAAAGTTTTCTCGCACAAGAAAGCTCCCGAATGATCGGGAGCTTTATTATGCACACAGGCTTTGTCGCAGGTGTCGCAGCAAAATAAGTCGTTTTTATGATTTCTCTTTTTTTATGCAGCTTATGTTTTTACCTGCGACATCTGCGACAAATATCAATGCGGGATCAGATAAAACAGCGAGCCGATCACATAGGTGAAGGCGTTCGCGACAAAGGCGTACAGCACCGCGAGCCACGGGCTGTACTTCTCGCTCTTATCAAAATGACGGAACGTGATAGCGTACACCGTGCCCTCGACCGCCGCTACCGCGATCTCGAAGAATGCGAACGGAAAGCTCAGCAAGCTGTCATAGACAGGCGGATTGATGAGAATGGTACTCACCGTCAGCAGGAACAGCGTGATGATAATGGTGACCGTGATCGTAAGGATATGCTTCCATTTGCGGTAGCCGAACAGCAGAGCGATCAAAATCTCGACCACCAGATTGAACGCAAGGCAAACGAGGAACATTTTAACGAGAGCCGGCGAAAAAATCAGTGAGAAAACTGTTGGCTTTTCGGTCGTCACCGCAGGGTGATACTCGCCCTCTTTGTAGGTGTTTTGATCGACCTCGGCGACCTGTATCGCGGCGATCTCCTTTGCGTCAAGCGTCAGCTTGTATACCTCGATATAGCTCTCCTTTTTCAGAATATCCGTTTTCACCAGCGTATCGGTATCGGGAAAATACAGCGCAATCTTGAAGGTGTCATACGGGTACACAACATCCGTATCCCCATTCACTTTGTTGAAGCCATCTATGTCCGCGATATAGGTATAGCCGTCCTTGTCGCCGACGCTTCTGATCTTTTTGACCGCCTCCCACAAAGCTTCATGACCATATTCGCTTTTATAATCATTGTACCATTGCTCGTCATACTGATAAAACGCGTTTCGATTGCTGAGCACCGCGACGAAATAGTCGCCGTCATAAGGCTGATCGAGCTTGATAATCATATCCGGATACCAAGGCGCATTCGCGGAAACGGTCACCGCGCACAGGGACAGCATGACCGCCAGCAGCGCGATCACACAAAGCAGTCGTTTCATATTAACCTCCATACCGAAATCGTAAAACAATAAGGCTCTGCGATATCGCAGAGCCTTATAAACACAGTTATGCTTCCTCTGCCTTAGCCGCTTCGATGACCTTCTGGGCTACCTGAGCGGGAGCATCCTCATAGCGCTCGAACTCAAAGCTGTAGGTGCCGCGACCCTGGGTGCACTGGCGCATGAAGACCGAGAAGTCAGCCATCTCAGCCATCGGGACCTCTGCCTCGACGATCTGCATGCCGCTCTCGCCGGCGTTCATACCGAGAACGCGGCCACGGCGCTTGTTGACCTCGCCCATGATATCGCCCATGTTAGCGTCCGGAACGTTCGCCTTGAGGGTACCGACCGGCTCTAAGAGCGCGGGCTTCGCCTGCGGGATACCCGCTTTGAACGCGAGCTGAGCGGCAGTCTTGAACGCCATTTCGTTGGAATCGACGGGATGGTACTTGCCGTCGTACAGGGTAGCCTTGACGCCAACAACGGGGTAACCCGCCAGCGGGCCCTTCTTGATGGATTCCATCAGACCCTTTTCAACAGCCGGGAAGAACTGCTTCGGTACGGAACCGCCGACGACGGCGATCTCAAACTCAAGACCGTCGCTGTCACACGGCTCGAACTTGATCCAGACGTCACCGTACTGACCGGAACCACCGGACTGCTTCTTATGCTTGCCTTCTACGTCGGACTTGCCGCGGATGGTCTCGCGGTAAGCGACCTTGGGCTGCTTTAACTCAACTTCTACGTTGAACTTAGCCTTTAACTTAGAAACGACAACATCGAGATGCTGTTCGCCCATACCGGACATGACCAGCTCGTGGGTCTCGGGGTCGTTCTGATACTTGATGGTGGGATCCTCTTCGGCAAGTCTTGCCAGACCCTGCGCGACCTTATCCTCTTCGCCCTTCTTCTTCGGATAAACCGCCATGGAGAAGGAGGGAGAGGGATAGTCGATACCGTTGAGGATGACCTTGCGGGTCGGGGAGCAGAGGGTGTCGCCGGTGTTGGCGGAGGTCAGCTTCGGGATCGCGCCGATATCGCCGGCTACGATAGCCGCGGCGTCCTCCTGCTTCTTACCGCGGACGGTAAGAACCTTAGTGATACGCTCCTGGTTACCGGTACGCATATTGACGAGAGGCGTATCGGTAGAAACCTTACCGGAGACAACCTTGAAGTAGCTCAGCTTACCGACGAACGGGTCGGCGACGGTCTTGAAGATGATCGCCGCGGTAGCGCCCTGCTCGTTGCAGGCGATGTCAACCGGATCTCCGTTGACGTCGACAGCGGTCTCAGAACCCTTGTCGGCAGCGGTCGGAGCCAGCCATGTGATGGTGTTCAGGAACTGCTCGATACCGAAGGTGGTCGAAGCGTCGCCGCAGAATACGGGGCACAGCGTGCCGTCCTTGACGCCCTGCGACACGCCGGTGATGATCTCCTCGGGGGTGAACTCCTCCTCCATGAAGAACTTCTCCATCAGCTCTTCAGAGGTCTCAGCCACAGCTTCCTTGATCGCTTCTCTTAGGCCCTCAAAGCGGTCGCCCATCTCGGGAATGATGGGGGTGGGAGTCACGTTGCCCTTGGCGTCATACTTATACGCCTTGTACTCGAGCAGGTTGATGTAGGTGTTCGCCTGTCCGTTCTCGATATGCGGAACGATAACGGGGCATACGGAAGGACCGAAGGTAGCCTTCAGATCCTCTAAGACGCGGTAGAAGCGCGCGTCCTCGTCACAAACGCCGTTGACGAAAAAGATCTTGGTCAGACCTTCCTTGTCAGCTGCCTTGACTGCCTTTTCAGTACCGACGTTCACGCCGTCCTTTGCGGATACGACGATCATAGCGGTCTCAGCCGCGCGGTAACCCTCAAAAACGCCGCCCTCAAAGTCAAACAGACCGGGGGTGTCGATGATATTGATCTTGGTATTCTTCCACTCTATGGGAGCGACAGCGGTAACGATAGATACCTTGCGGCGGATCTCCTCTGCGTCATAGTCGAGCTGGGTGTTGCCGTCCGCGATCTTACCCAGACGATCACTCGCCTTGGAAAGATACAGCATCGCCTCGGCGACAGAGGTCTTGCCCGCGCCGGAGTGGCCTGCCATAGCGATATTGAGGATGTGTTTCGGGTCGTATTGTTTCAATTTCAAAACTCCTTTCAAGAGTGTTCAGTACAAATCATGCGTGTCCGATATTCCACGCTACCTTATCATTATATAACAAATTAAAAAGCTGTACAATAAAAACCATCCTCAGATCAAAAAAATCCACTAAATATATAAAAACAAGCACTCGTTATTGTGCAATATTCACATACCTCTTCCGCTTCTCGTCATAAATCCCCCTGCAAAAATGACAAAACTTTATCAATCTCGGCATAATTCGCAAAATTCGTTAGGCATAATGCTGTCTGTTTAGCGTATTAAAGCGGAAAATTAAGCAGTTTCACCAAAATTGCCCTCTATGATATTGCAAAAAAATATAACCTATGCTATGATGAGGGTGGTTTTCAAAACCAAAAGAATAAAAGGAGGATTTTTCCATGGAACAACAGGGTAAAAAAGGCTTAGCGATTGCTTCTCTGATTCTCGGTATTGCCGCTTGCGTGATCGCCTGGTGGGGTATCGCGTTCGGTATCATCGGTATCATCTGCGCGATCGTCGGTCTGATTCTCGCTATCAACGCTCAGAAGAGCTACAAGGCGCTCGGTCAGAAGAACGGTATGGCTACCGCCGGTCTGATTCTGTCCATTGTCGGTCTGGTTCTGTCTATCATCGGCACCATTGTCTGCGGCGTTCTCGTTGCGGCAGGTACCAAGATCGCTAATGATCCCCAGACTCAGCAATATATCTCCAGCGCTCTGGAGCAGATCAGCTCCTCTGTCAACTAATCTTTGATGATAGAACTTCACAGCCGGTCGTAGGGCTTACGGCCGGCTGCGTTGTTTTCTGTCCCAAAGGAGAAAAAACATGTTTCCTGCATTTGAAATCTTCGGCAAACAGATCGGGCTGTACGGCGTTATGTCGGTGTTGGGATTTGTCGCCTGCTTTCTTGTCGGATCTCGGCTGATCCGACGCTATGATATCGATATCTACGACTTCGCTCTCACGATGATCGCGGCGGTTATCGGTATGGCTGTCGGCGCAAGCGTGCTGTATGCCGCTACCAACTATCGCGTCCTGTTCTACGGCTTCTCTCATTTTTCCGAGATCGGATGGGACGGGCTGTGGAGATGTATCAGCGCGGCGTTCGGCGGATTTGTCTTTTACGGCGGCTTCATCGGAGCGGGTATCGGGATCCTGATCTATACAAAATACGCAAAAAGCCTCAAAACTCATCGCGATCATCTGCTCGATATCTATGCGGTGCTGGTGCCGCTGTTCCACACCTTCGGGCGGATCGGATGCTTTTTGGGCGGCTGCTGCTACGGGATAGAGAGCAGCTTCGGCTTCACTGTCCACGGCAATACCTTCAACCCCTCTGTCAATGACGTCAACCGTTTTCCGATCCAGCTAGTCGAGAGCGGCTGTAACCTCCTGATCTTCCTCTTTCTGCTGTACCTCTTTTATAAAGGGATCATGCACAGCCGTCTGATATACATATATATATTGATCTATTCGGTCGTTCGCTTCACGGACGAGTTCTTTCGCGGAGATATCCACCGCGGCATACTCTTAGGGCTGTCTACCTCCCAGTGGATCAGCATCGCGCTGTTCATCTTTGCGCTCGTCATGCTGCCGATCAAGTCAAAAAAATTGAAAAATTCACCGTAGTCGGGATATGGACAGGCATATTCCGGCTTTTTTCTGCTCTTTTCTTCAAATAGTGTTGACAAACGGTGAGGATGTTGCTATAATACATTAAGGTTAGTTTGAGCTAACCTTGCTTTTTCTACATCGGTTAGCTTGGGCTAATATATGTACAAAAGCAAAATAGGACAGATAAGGAGTTCAGCTATGCCGCTTACACTTGCAGCGTTAGGCGAAGAAAACATTATCAAACGCATCGGCGGTAACGCGGAGGTTCGCACCCATCTCCAGAATCTCGGCTTTGTGCCGGGAGGGAAGGTCACCGTGGTCAATTCCATGGGCGGCAATCTCATCGTCAACGTCAAGGGTGCGCGTGTCGCCATCAGTAAAGAAATGGCGCAGAAGATCATGATCTAAAATCGGATATCGGATATCGGTTAACGGTCAATGGTGAAGGGAAACTCTTCGCGTTTTGATTCTATGATGTATTCTTGACTGAGCGAGATAAGATACTTTCACCGTTCTTCGTTTACCGTTCTCCTTTCTCCGTATATAAGGAGGGAAAGATATGAAAACGCTAAGAGACGTCGCGATCGGCGACTCCGCTAAGGTCAAGAAGCTCCACGGAGAGGGCGCTGTCAAGCGCCGCATTATGGACATGGGCATCACCAAAGGCGTTGAGGTAACCGTACAGAAGGTCGCTCCTTTAGGCGATCCGCTGGAGATCACCGTCCGCGGCTATCAGCTCTCGCTGCGCAAGGCAGACGCGGAGATGGTAGAAGTAGAAGAATAACGGCGTGGAAGGGGAAATCTCCTTCCGCGCAACAGTATATTTTTTTGACATCGGATTAGCTTTAGGTAACCGAGTTAGCTATAGTAAATCCGATAAAGTGAGGTACATATGAAACTGACAATCGCATTAGCGGGTAACCCGAACAGCGGCAAGACCACCCTGTTCAACTCGCTGACAGGCTCCAACCAGTTCGTAGGCAACTGGCCGGGCGTTACTGTCGAAAAAAAAGAAGGTAAGCTCAAGAAGCACGACGACGTCACCATCACCGACCTGCCGGGCATCTACTCCCTCTCCCCCTATACGATGGAGGAGGTCGTCGCCCGAAACTATCTGATCGACGAGCGTCCCGACGCGATCCTCAACATCGTAGACGGCACCAACCTCGAGCGCAACCTCTATCTGACCACCCAGCTGTGCGAGCTGGGGATCCCGGTCGTCGTCGCCATCAACATGATGGACGTCGTCGAGAAAAACGGCTACAAGATCAACACCGCGGAGCTGGCGAGATCCTTGGGCTGTAAGGTCATCGAGATCTCGGCTCTGAAGGGTCACGGCGTCATCGAAGCCGCCGAAGCCGCGATCAAAGCGGCAGAGGACAAAAAGCCCGTCCCCAGACATCCGTTTGACGGCGCTGTCGAGCACGCGATCGCTCATATCGAAGAAGCCTGCGTGCATGATTTGCCCGAGGAGCAGCAGCGCTGGTACGCTGTCAAGATCTTTGAGCGAGACGAAAAGGTCATCGAAAAGCTCGGGATCAGCAAAGCGACCCGTGATCACATCGAAAAGGACATCAAGGCTGTCGAGGAAGAGTATGACGACGACGCGGAATCCATCATCACCAATGAGCGTTACGTCTATATCGGCAAGATCATCGACGGCGTTTACAAAAACAAACAAAAGGGTCAGCTCTCGACCTCAGACAAGATCGACAGGATCGTGACCAACCGCTGGCTGGGACTGCCCATCTTCGCGGTCATCATGTTCCTTGTCTACTACATATCCATGGTCACCGTCGGCTCATGGGCGACCGACTGGGCCAACGACGGACTCTTCGGCGACGGCTTCCACCTGTTCGGTATCGGCACGGCGGAGTATGAGCAGCACGCCGAGGCGATCGGCATACTCACAGGCTCCGGTGAAGCAGCCGGTAACGATGCTCTGTTGGAAGCACTCGACTTTGAGAACGAAAACTACGATCCCAAAGCTGCTGTCGCTGAGGTCAACGCCTTTGCCGACAGCGTCAAGACCACCGACGAGTTCACCTATGAGGTCGAGAATGAAGAGACCCTCGAGATCACCAAAGAGACCTCTACCGGCGCAGATATCAAGGCTGCCGCCGAGACCTTTACGAAAAACGAAGGCAAGCCCGATGATCCTGCCGCGTTCGGCGTATGGGTACCCGGTATCCCTGTGCTTGTCGAAAAGGGTCTGACCGCCGCCAACGCTCCCGAATGGCTGTCATCGCTGATCCTCGACGGTATCGTCGCGGGCGTCGGAGCAGTGCTGGGCTTTGTTCCTCAGATGCTGGTGCTGTTCCTGCTGCTGGCATTCCTCGAAGCCTGCGGCTATATGGCGCGTATCGCCTTTGTCCTCGACCGCGTCTTCAGACGTTTTGGTCTTTCGGGCAAGTCCTTCATCCCGATCCTCATCGGAACGGGCTGCGGCATCCCCGGCATCATGGCATCGCGTACCATCGAGAACGAGCGCGACCGCCGCATGACCATCATGACCACCACCTTCATCCCCTGCGGCGCCAAGATCACCTTCATCGCGATGATCGCGGGCGCGATCTTCGGCGGCTCGCCGTGGGTATCGACAGGAGCGTACTTCATCGGCATGGCGGCGATCATCATCTCCGGTATCATGCTGAAAAAGACCAAGCCCTTTGCGGGTGAGCCCGCTCCCTTCGTCATGGAGCTTCCGGCTTACCATATGCCGACCATCGGCAACGTGCTCCGCTCGATGTGGGAACGCGGCTGGTCGTTCATCAAGAAGGCGGGCACCATCATCCTCTTATCTACCATTGTACTGTGGTTCCTCTCACGCTTCGGCTTTGTTGACGGGGCGTTCACGATGCTCTCAGAAGAAGAGATCGGCTACAGCATCCTCGCCACTATCGGCAACGTGATCGCATGGATCTTCATGCCGCTCGGCTGGGGCAACTGGCAGGCGGCTGTCGCCTCTATCACCGGCTTGATCGCCAAAGAGAACATCGTCGGTACGATGGGCGTTCTCTACGGCGGCGGCGAGATGAGCACCTGGGCGACCCTCGCGACCGTATTCACCGGCGTGACCGGCTTCTCTTTCCTGGTTTTCAACCTGCTGTGCGCACCGTGCTTTGCTGCGATGGGCGCGATCCGCAGAGAGATGAACTCCGGCAAATGGACGGCTTTCGCGATCGCTTATCAGTGTGTCTTTGCCTATGCTGTCGCGCTGTGCGTCAACCAGATCGGCGGCGCGTTCACCGGCAACTTGAACATCATCGGCCTAATCGTCGCGATCCTCTTGATCGCCTTCATGCTGTTCATGCTGTTCAAGCCGTATAAGGAAGCGGATAAGCTGACCAAAGACGTCAAGATAAAATAAAATCGGTTGTGCCACTGCCCCAAGGGCTTTACAATAACAACCACAAGTAATACTAATCCTT
Source organism: uncultured Ruminococcus sp. (assembly GCA_902790985.1). Taxonomy (GTDB): domain Bacteria; phylum Bacillota; class Clostridia; order Oscillospirales; family Acutalibacteraceae; genus Ruminococcoides. Next base: position 6,280 of record CADAUE010000026.1, on the reverse strand, counting down.
AATAAAAAGATTTAATCAGATATTAGGGATAAATTTTGCAGAGCACGGCGGGCGACGCTGGCAGGCTGACGCCTGTCAAGGAGTCCAACAAAGCTATGCGAAATTTAGCCCAATAAATGATAAAGGTTTTAATTAAGGATTAGTATAAGGAGATGACAGAAATGTTTGCATGGATCGGTGCGAATATCGGCACCATCATCATCTGCGCCGTGCTGATCGCTATCGTCACCGCGATCATCGTCAGCATGGTAAAAAAGAAAAAGGCAGGCAAGTCCATGGTATGCAGCTGCGGCAACTGCAAAGCATGCCCGATGTCAGGCTCCTGTCATAAACAATAACCGTATCTTCGTATATAGCGAATCCCCGGCTCACAAAGAGTCGGGGATTATCTTATACTAACTGACAACGCAGTTATGCGGAATTCTCCGCAATAGATATTAAAGTGTTTTATTGCTACTTAGTATTATTATTTGCTTGCTTTGAACGGTGCTGCATATAAAACATCAGCGCCGTACCCATCAGAGCGTGGGCGTATTCTCCCTTGCCATAGCCGCTGATGACCTCGTCGACCGGCTTTGACAGGAAATTGAGCAGCTCGTCGTCATCCAGCTGCTGCGTACCTGTCGGGACAAGATCTTCCGCGAGATAGACATGGTAACGGTTGGAAAAGAGCGCGGGGTTCGGGCTGACGGTTCCGAGGTGGATAAGCCTGCCCGCCTTGAAGCCGGTCTCCTCCAACAGCTCGCGCCGCGCGGCGGTCGCGGGATCCTCTCCCCTGTCGACCACGCCGCCGGGGAACTCGAGGCTCAAGCACTGTGCCGCGTGACGCCACTGGCGCACCAGCAAAAACCGACCCTCGTACTCGGCGATGACCTGTACCCAGTCGGGCGCGTCCATTGCGATATAATCGCCCCGTATCCCCGTCGCGGAGACCTCCGCCTGCTCCGTCACATCAAAGACGGGGGTGTGCAGGAGCTTTTTTGTTCCGATGATCTCCCATTTCAAACGATCGTTATCCATCATTCATTCCTCAAACAGCGGCGTCGAAAAGTAACGTTCGGCGGTATCGGGAAGAACGGTGACGACCGTCTTGCCGGGGCCGAGCTTCTTCGCAAGCTTCAACGCGGCGGCGACGTTGGTACCGCTGGAGATACCGCACATCAAGCCTTCCTCACGCGCCAGTCGCTTGGCAGTCTCGAGCGCCTCTTCGTCCGAAACGACGTAGATCCGATCATAGATCTCTTGATTCAGGATACCGGGGATCAATCCGTCGCCGATACCCATCTGGATATGCGTGCCGATGGTACCGCCGGCTAAGATCGCGGCGTTCTCCGGCTCTACCGCCCAGATCTCGAGGTCGGGGTACTGCGCCTTGAGCACCTCGCCGATACCGGTCAGCGTGCCGCCCGTACCGATGCCGGAGCAGAAGCCGTCGATGTTGTCGGCACACTGCTGCATGATCTCGAGGGCGGTATATTTTTTATGCGCGCGAACGTTGTTGATGTTCTCGAACTGCTGGGGAACGAACACGCGCGGATCTTTCTCTTTCATTTTCAGCGCGGTTTGCAGACACTCGTCGATGCACGCGCCGATATCGCCCGCGTCGTGGATCAGCATGACCTTCGCACCGTAATGCTTGATGAGCTTTCTGCGCTCGACGCTGACCGAATCGGGCATGACGATGATGGTCTTGTAGCCCTTGACCGCTCCCACCAGCGCCAGACCGATACCCTGGTTGCCCGAGGTCGGCTCTACGATAATACTGTCGGGCTTAAGCTCTCCCTTTTTCTCGGCATGGTTGATCATGTTCAGCGCGGTACGGGTCTTGATCGAGCCGCCGACGTTCAGCGCTTCAAACTTGACCAGCATCTCGGCGCTGTCCTTGTCTACCATACGGTTAAGACGAATAAGAGGGGTCTGACCGACCGCCTCGAGTACGTTATTGTATATCACGGTTATCACCTTATCTTATAATTTCTTGCCGCACTTGGTACAAAACAGCGCGTTTGGCACCGTCGGCGTACCGCAGTTGGTGCAAAACCTCTTCGGCGGAGCGGCAGGCTGAGCGACCTGCGGCTGAGGCGCGTACGTCATCGGCGCTGCGGGGACGCCTGCTTCATATGCCAAAAATTGGTTCAGATCCAACGCGACGCGCTGCGCCTGTGCCCCGAGCGCCGCGTTGACAAAGATCAGTACATCGTCGGCGTGCTTCTGATACCTCGCGCCGAACGCCTGCACGATCGTATAGTGCAGGTCGACCGCCGTGCCGTTGTTATACGGCATGAAGTGGATCGTCAGCGCGCCGCCGTTCATATTGTATTTGAAAGAATAGTTCAGTCCGAAGTTGACCGTCTTATAAGGCTCGACCTTACATTGTTTGCCGAACCGCTGATTTGCCGCCTGTACGAACGCGTCGAATACCGGCTGTACCGGCAGCGGATAAAAATAGAACAGATCTCTGCGCATAACGTCCTCCGATGATTTTATTCGATCGCTATTTATTCTAACAGATTTTTCGTCCGAACACAATACTCAAGTGTCAAGATCGCCCTTCATATTCTCCAACGAGTCGACGGTGATCTTGCAGCCCTCTTTGACGTGCTGCATAATGAACTTCATGATGTTCTCGGGAACGCCGACACAGCCGCCCGTGTAGGTGCGGTTGACCCTGAAGCAGTGCAAAAAGAACGCAAAGCCCTTTTCTTCCTCACACTCCGCGTTGTAGCCCATGTTCAGCACATACTGATACGCGTAGTCGAAGTCGGCGATGTGCTCGCTGTTCTCGGTATCGAGCCCGGGCACATCCTTGACGCTGACCAGCTCATTGAAGTGCATCCCCTCGCGCGCGTCGCCCGACCAGTAATAGCTATCATCCACCTTGGTATATGCCATCTGACAGCCGGGATCGTCGGCAAGGCCGAAGGCTTTGTCGATCGTAAAGGTGCCGACAGGGGTATAGCAGTCGTTGATGTTCGCTTCTCCCAAGCCGTCCTGTCCGATAAAGCCGGGGGTCGCGATGAGCTGCTGCCACTTACCGTTTTCATCCTTCTCGTGCATGGTCACATACGCCGTCGTTTTGTCGACGCCCGCGACCACGATGAGCTGTTCTGCACCCTTTGCCGCCTCCAGCTCGGTCACCCATTTCGGTGATTCCGTCACAGCCTGTTTGGAGAAATACAGGCTTTCGGTTTGAAGCTCCGGCGTTTTCTGCGGCGTACAGCCGACAAAGGCGCACACCGACAATATCACGATCATTATGATCGCGGCAGCTTTTTTAACGGATTTCATCACAAATCCCTCCATCCATGGTTTTGAAATCATTATAACACGTTTTGACGGTCTGTGTAAACAGGATTCTCCCACCGAAGCAAGGAATCGTGCTCCGCGCATTTCGCGCCGCCTTCTGTGTATGGGAGCAGTCACCCAAATCGCAGATTTGGACAGCACCTCAGCCCGTTGCAGCGCCGGCTGCCAACCGGGCGGCAAAAACAGGCAGTCCGGGTAAGACTGCCTGCGTCGCCCGCCGTGCTCTGCAAAATTTATCCCTAATATCTGATTAAATCTTTTTATTATGGATTAGTATCAAGTGTCAAGATCGCCGATCAAATGTCTTTCCCCGAGACCCGATACACACGGTTCGGGGTGATCAGATCAAACACGGTGACCGAAAGATCCTCCGCGTTCAAGATCTCGTTCTCCGGCAGGATCACGTTGCCTCTCGAGTCCCGATGTGTGGGGATCTCCGCGTACAGCTTTCCCTGCTCATCGTCGCGGTAATAGCTCCATATGCCGGAAAACGCGGGATCCTCTTCGATTTGTTTTTCCGTCAGACCGGTCACGGGAGAGACCCACACCGCCGAATTGCCGGTCATAGAGCCATCTGCCGCGATCCACTCGCCGAACGTCATCTCATGCGGCACATGATAGGTCCCCTTTCCCTCTATGGTGAAGGAAACGTTGTCATAGAGCCACGGATCGTTGTCATGGATATATTTTTCATCCGCAGCTGTCGGATTATGATATAAGTGATAACAGATATTCTCGTCAGCGTTCGGCGACGATTCGCTGCCGTCGTTAGAGCAATAGGTGATGACGATCGCCTCGGAGTTGACATAGCCGCAGATCCCGCAAAGGATCGTTTTGCCGCCCGCGTGTGATACGATCTCGCCGGTATTGCGGCAATATGAATAGGCGCAGTAGGACTTTCCGCCTTTCATGTAACCGACGATGCCGCCCATATAAGAAACATCCTGCGCGTTGTCCGCGGTGCAGGTGATACTGCCGCTGTTCGCACACGAAATGACGGTTTTCATGACGTCGCTCGTACCGAGATATCCGCCCAGCCCTCCGATATATTTTGCCGATGTTGTTACCGCACCGCTGTTCTCACAGCTCTGCATCATCACGGAACCGTCGGATTTTGCGACCATACCGCCGGCATAGTATTTGACCTCTACGGGCGCAGCGGTGATCGCGCCGTCGTTTTTGCAGCCGCTGAGCGTCAACTCACCCGCCGTTCGACAGACGATGCCCGCGGCGTGATATGCCGAGCTGATATCTCCGTGATTTTCACAGTCGATAAACGTCGCGCTCACGGTCGTGTACCCGACCAGGCCCGCGGCATAATACTTACCGGTCACAGAAACATCGGCGGAATTTTTGACGTTGATACAGGTAATCCGGGAGCCTTCGCACGCAAGCGCCCCGATCCTGCCGCTTGAGGATTTGATCTTTCCTTTTATCGTTAGGTTCTTGACAACGCCGCTGAGGTTGCTGAACAGCGGTTTACTCGTCGTGACAGTGTGACCGTTTCCGTCAAGCGTACCGAAAAACTGCGGCGTGTAGCCGGAGGTAAAGGTGAGATCCTTTGTCAGATAGTATTTGCCGTCCTCTTTCATATTCAGAAAATCATCCTGTGATGAGATCGGTTCTCCGACAGCGGTGTCGTCGTGCGGAATAAGGTTCAGCCGGATAACAGCATCGAGCTGTTCGGTCGGAACGCCGACATATTCGTTTAGAAAGCGATATGTCTTTTCCTGCAGGGTTTCGCCGTCATAGTCCTTGATGAACCGCGGATATCTTGAGCGGATCGACGATACGGAGCGTGAGCCGCCGATATTTCCGAAGTTAGAGAAAAGGTAGTCACGGATGATATCCGTCTCGCTCATACCGAGAAGCGCTTCGATACAATACGCGACCATTCCCGTGCGATCCGTACCGATCGCGCAGTGGAAAATGACGGGATAATTCTCTTCCTTTGACAGCACTTCAAACACACCGCGCAGCGAGCCGATGTTGTCCTCGGTAAAGTCGCCTTCTATCATATTGCCGTTATAATCCATCGGCAGTAAAAAATAGTTCACATCCGCTCCGAGCACGCTGGCGGCGACCCCGCCGTACTCATTGTTTGACGCCTTGCGCAGCTCGATCTCCGATTTGACCCCGAGATTGTCCCGCATTTCGGCAATCCCTTTCGCAGAGATCTTCCGGCTGCCGTCGCTGTTGTGCAGCTTTCCGCAGCGTATGATCCGTCCCTGTCTGACGGTATCGCCGCTCAGCGTCGTATATCCGCCGAGATCGCGCACGTTGGTGATACCGCTCACATAGAGATTGCGCGGGCCGTTGCGCTCCGTCGTAAAAGAGGAGGTCTCGCTCTCGTAACGTTCGCCGCCGATCTCTGCGGCGACCTTCCAGTAATAGGTGGCGCTGAGCTCAAGGTTCGTGACCTGATAGGTTGTGTCCGTCGTGGTATATGTCACAGCATCGGAAAAATCTTCGGCTTTTGAGAAATACAGCGTGTACTCGCAGCCCTCAGCCGAAACGCCGCTTTCTGCGGCATAAGCTTCGTCGATCTCCGTGCTCCATGACAAGGTGATCTTTGCCGGGCGGCTGAGCTCCTGTGTACCGTCCGCGTAGCTCGCGACCGCTTCAAGCGACCCGTTGAGATATTGCTCCTGCAGCTCGCTGTGTATCGAAACATGATCGCCGAGAGAATCCGCAAGGATCTTCACGGGCGGCGTCAATTCATCCGCAGATACAATCATCACCGTAGGCACGATACAGGAAACCGCGATAAAAAGCGCGAGGATCACAGAAATGACGCGATATTTTGTTTTTACTTTTATCTCTTGTTTCACTATGACCGCCTCCGCTTTTTCGGTTTGATGAAGATATTAAAATATTACCCTCATCACGGAAAAATGTGGGATAGTCAAAAGTAAATATTGAAAAAGAGCATAGGAAGCTCCAAAATTGTAGTTGCTGAGACAACAATAAGGGA
>CADAUE010000025.1 GCA_902790985.1 uncultured Ruminococcus sp. | reverse complement strand
GCGACGCAGGCAGGCTGGCGCCTGTCAAGGAGTCCAACAAAGCTATGCGAAATTTAGCCCAATATATGATAAAGGTTTTAATTAAGGATTAGTATAAATTTGTACAAACAAAAAGGCAGTGACAAAGCTTTCGCTTCATCACTGCCGTGTTATAACGCGGTAAAGGTTTATCGGAGATAGCCGGTCATGTCTTCGGAGATCTTGTCGGTGATCGCCTGTGCTTCTTCTGCGGTGTTGCCGATCGCGGTGATATAGATCTTGATCTTAGGCTCCGTACCGGAGGGACGGACGATCGCGCAGTGACCGCCTTCGGTAGTATAGGAGAGAACGTTGGACTTGGGCAGATCGATCTTTTCGGTCTTACCGGTCAGAAGATCGGTTGCGACATGGGTATCATAGTCCGCGACGGAAACGACCTTGTAACCGGCGATGGTTGCGGGAGTGTTCTCACGCAGACCGTCCATGATCGCAGCCATCTTCTGCATACCCTCGGCGCCTTCAAAATAGAAGTTGAGGGTGGTGTTGAGATAGTAGCCGTACTCTTCGTAGATGCCGTCGATGATATCCACCAGCGACTTGCCCTGTTTCTTATAGTAGCTCGCCATCTCGCAGATCAGCATAGAGGCGACGACAGCGTCTTTATCTCTGACATAGGAGCCGGCGAGATAGCCGCAGCTTTCTTCAAAGCCGAATACATAGCGATCCTCTTCACCCTTTTGCTCCAGTCCGAGGATGATCTCACCGATATACTTGAAGCCGGTCAGACAGTTGCGCATCTCGCAGCCGTATTTTTCGCAGATCGCTTCTACGATCTTGGTGGTGACGATCGTCTTGACGACAACGGGATTTTCGGGGAGAGTGCCCAGCGCCTTGCGGCATTTGAGAATATACTCGGTCAGCATCGCACCGATCTCATTACCGGTGTACAGACGATAAGTGCCGTCGGTGCGCTTAGCGGCGATGCTGACGCGGTCAGAGTCGGGGTCGGTTGCAAGCAGAAGATCGGCGTCGGTCGCTTTGCAAAGCTCCAGACCCTTTGCGAGCGCTTCCTCTAACTCGGGGTTGGGGAAGGGGCAGGTAGTGAAATTGCCGTCGGGATTTTCCTGTTCCTTGACGACGGTGACATTCTTCATACCGACGTCGGAAAGAACGCGTCTGACAAGCTTGTTGCCCGCGCCGTTGAGCGGTGTATAAACGACCTTGAGGTCGGAACCCTCACAGATACCCGCGTTGACTTGATTTTTCTTTACTTCGTCAAGATAGCTGTCATAAACGCCGTCCTTGACATATTCGATCGAGCCGTTCTTCAGCGCCTCGTCAAAATCACAGAGCTTGACGTCGTCAAAGATATCCAGCGCCTGGATCTCATCAAAGACCATGCCCGCGGCGACGTCGGTCATCTGACAGCCATCCTCGCCGTAAGCCTTGTAGCCGTTGTACTTTGCGGGGTTGTGGCTGGCGGTCACCATGACACCGGCAACACAGCCGAGATGACGTACCAGATAGCTCAGCACGGGAGTAGGCTCCAGCTCCTTTGTGATATAAGCTTTGATGCCGTTTGCCGCCAGAACACGAGCCGCTTCGATCTTGAAGAGATCGGAGTTGATGCGGGAGTCGTGAGAGATCGCGACAGCGCCTGTACCGTATTTCTTTTTGATATAATTCGCAAGACCCTGCGTCGCATGGCGAACCACATAGATGTTCATGCGGTTCGTACCGGCGCCGAGTACGCCTCGAAGTCCGGCAGTACCGAACTTCAAGGGAGTATAGAAGCGATCGTAGATCGCGTCGTTATCATCTTTGATACCTGCTAATTCCTCAGCTACCGCAGCGTCCTCCGTAGCCTTTTCCAGCCATTCTTTGTAAATGTCCATATAGCCCATAAAATCACCCTTATGAATCAGTATTTGGTATCTATAACCTCCTTAACTATAGCATAAATTTGTGTCATTGACAATATCCTAATGTGGATTTATTGATTTGTGACAAGAAAATTTGAATATATGAATCGATTATGTTAAGATATCAAATCCATAATTCCGTTAGGTAAAAATAAACAGGATTTCAGAATGGGACTTGATTTATAAGAGAGGTTGTAGTATGATATACAAGGTCAAAAAGTAAAATTTGGGAGGTAACTGCTTTATGAACGAAAATACAAATCCCGAAGTAACAAACGAAGAAGCTGCAGAAGCGACTGCCGCCGCAGAGGAAACCGCTCAGACGGTTGAAGAAACGGTCGATGTCGCGGAAGAAACAGCCGAAGCGGTTGATGAAACCATGACTGAGGCTGAAAACGAAGCGTCGGTCGACGAAGCGGTCTCGGCTGATGATACCGCAGCTTCTGAGAATACTTTGGAAGAAACCGAAAACCCCGAAAGCGCCGAAACGGTAGCGGTCGAAGAACAGCCTAAAAAGAAAAAAGGCTTTTTGCAGATCCCTGTGATCATCTCCATCTGCATTGTTGTCGCGGCGCTGCTGGGCTACTTTATCTTTACCGCGTTCTTCTTGAAAGAGCCGGAGGGTGTTACTTGGATGACAGAGATGGACGGTACACCGTACTACTTTGAGTTCAAGAACGACGGCGTATTCAGCGCTTATGTCGGAAGCGTAGAGATCAACAGCACGTACCAGAAGGCAAAGACCGAGGATGGCAACACGCTGACCGTCGGCGCGAATGTCGGCTATTTTTACGGCAACGCACCTGCGACCTATACCATCACCGGCTCGAGGATCCTCGGTAACCAGAAGCTTTCATGCTCCTACGGTGAAGAGTACAGCTTTGAGCTGAGCCAGGGCAAGAGAGAAAAAGCGCCGCTCGATCTGCCGAAGGATTTCACCCCCGACAAGGATCTCTTAGGCACATGGGTATTCAAATACTACGGTTACGATATCTTCAAGGTGACCTTCAACGACGACGGTTCCATGGCGCTGGAACAGGTGCAGGACGGCGTCAAGTATAACGGTATTTATACACTCGAAGACTCTACCGTCAACTTCACCTATTATGTCGCTGATAATCAAGTCACACAGCTTGATTACAAGGTGGACGGCGACTCGCTCACCTTCATGGGATACAACTTTGTACGCGAAGGAAGCGCGCTTGCCGAAGCGACTCCCGATCAACAACTGATTGCCCCCGAAGGCTGATAAAAGATGAAAACCCCGCTGTTTTATCGGAACAGCGGGGCTTTTTATATTTGACTTTTTAACAGAGCAAGATCGACGACGTCGACGATATGGTCGCCGGATATATCTGCGGCGATCTCATAAACGCCGTTGAATTGTGCCGCTCCGATCAGATAGTCCATCAGAAGATTCAGATCGCGGGAGTTACGGTTTCCTTCGCCGGTGAGATCGCCGTCAACAGCCAGCTCAAAGGTCAAACTATCGTTAGATGAGGTGAACACCGCAGTCATCGCCGTGCCGACGTTACCGCTTTTTCTGACCTCGTTGTCACGGTGTATCGCCAAAGAATAACCGCTGTATCGTATGTTGCTCCTGAATTGTGCGACCGTCGTACCGGATGAGATACCGGTGATATGGTACCGTTCAAAATCAATTTGATATACATCGGATGATATCTCGGATGCGGGATCTTTATCCGATGCTTGGTTCAAAGCGGAAGAGTTGCCACCGGAATGATTCACCTCGTCGGCAGGTGCTTCTTCAGAAGCTTTGATCTCGGTAAAACCGTTTCTGTTGACAGTTATCGATGAAGATTCTCCGACGGCGATCACATTGGTTCCGTCAGCGTACAGCAGCCGGATATCACGGTCGGTTTTATAATAACAGACCTTTTTGCCGCTGTCGATATCATAACCGTTGATCAAACGACCGTCAGCGTAGTATAAACGGTTTCCGATCACACAGGCAGAGGACGCGTGAAAGTCAGAATCCACCGCAAAAGTATCGGTGATCCGATCTCCGTCGAGTACATAGACTGAGCCGTATGCAGAGACAAGAATGTGACTGTCAGCGGGAAATAGGGGAGTATCGACAGATGAGCCGGACAGAGCGGTGAAGCGATCGCCGGATAAAGCGTACAGCCTGTCGCTCCCGACAGCATATATACCGGACTGATATCCGCTGATCAAAGCGGTGATCTCGGTGTCAAAACGATAGGTCTTCATGAGCTTGCCGCTGTAGGAATACGCTTTTACCTCATGATTGTCACGATGATCTTCCAAGAAGATCGACTCATCGTCACAACAAAAGTCTGTCGAGCCGTAAAGCTCAGCTCCGTAGATTGCAAAGCTGTCAAGCAAATCGGTGTTAAGATAATAAACATATACGATCAGCTGATTGTTGCTTGAATCATCACAGAATAGTACGATTTTGTTGTGATAGGTACAAACAGCGCTGATAGGATATGATAGATCCAGCGAAGCCGAATGGTTGCGTGATCCGTATCGCCGGATCTGCGCGTGTGTACCGCTGAAATCAACAGTATAAGCGCCGGAAGAATCCGCGCTTGCATAAGAAGAACCGCTTTGCACGGTGAAGGAAGAAGCAGAAAGCACCGCAAGCAGGATCAAAGTGAACAATAAGGTCACAGATAGTATCCGCTTCATAGTCTCACCGCCTGTCGACAAATTCTGACATTATTATACAGGAACGATGATATCTATGCAAGACATATGCAAAAGAAAAAATCTGTTGTTTGCCACATACAGCGCGAGCAAATTGGGATTCCGGCAGCTTCCCGGTTGCGGCAAGCAACGACGAGACACGGTCGCCTTCGAATCCCATCGCCGTCCGCTGTTCGGTATAAATGATAAAAGGCACCCGGATGGGTACCTTTTATCAATGGCGGAAGCGGTGTATGCTGAATCTGAAGGTGAGTTACATGTCGTTTGATAACATCTGCTTTCGTTATAGGCTTTATATGCGCTCTCCCTAAAATCAGTCCTCAGGACTGATTTTGTCTTAAAAGTGAGCTGACGCTTACTTTTAATACACGGTCGCCTTCGAATCCCACCGCTGTCCGCTTGTTCGGTATAAATGATAAAAAGGCACCCGGATGGGTACCTTTTTATCAATGGCGGAAGCGGTGGGATTCGAACCCACGAGCCCGTGAGGACTACCTGATTTCGAGTCAGGCCCGTTATGACCACTTCGATACGCTTCCGTATTCTTCTGTGCAAAAGTTATTTTACTTTGTTTTACGAATAATGTCAAGTGTTTTCTAACAAATAAGCGATGACGGCGTTGGAAACCAGAAATCCTTTGACAGTCAAAGAAACAGCTTGGTCGCTTATCGCACACAAGCCTTGATCGGCTAACCGTCTTGCCGCTTGCAGAAAACTCTGACTGATCGGACGGCGGAAACGATGCTCGTAATCTTGAAAGGATAACCCCTCGGTGAGGCGTAACGCGAGCATGATGTATTCTTCGCTGTCACCGCCTTCGGATTCATAACAAGTGACGCCGTCATAAAAATTTTGAAAGTCACTGTCATAATAGAATCGTTTACCGTTAAGATAAGAATGTGCGGACGGACCCAGCCCCAAATATTCGTCATCATGCCAGTAATGCAGATTGTGTCTGCTCTCAAAACCGTTTGCGGCGAAATTTGAGATCTCATACTGAGGAAATCCCAGCTTTGACAGCTTTCGGACCGTATGCTCATAAAAAGCTGCCTGTTCGTCGTCGGAAAACAGCGGCAGACGCTCCTTGAGCAGATAAAACCGTGTACCTTCCTCGACCTTCAAGATATACGCGGAGATATGCTGTACACCGCAGGAAGCGCAAAACGAAAGCGTGTGATCCAAGCTGTCGGTCGTTTGCTCGGGAACAGCCAGCATAACATCCAGAGAAATATTGTCGAAACCTGCGGTTTGGGCTCGCTCAACCGTGCGACGCGCGTCAGCACAACTGTGTCTTCTGCCGAGAATACGCAGTTCGTTGTCGTCAGCGCTTTGCAACCCGATCGAAAGGCGGTTGAATCCCGCGCTTCGCATAGCAGAAAAATCAAGCGCATCCGTAGAGGTAGGATTGACTTCCACGGTGATCTCGGGATCTTTCGTCAGTGTAAAACCGTTTTTGACGGCGTCAAGGATCGTGATCAGCCGATCGTGACCGAGCAGGGAAGGGGTGCCGCCGCCGAAATAGACGGTGTCTACAGGACGATCGATCTTTTTGCTCCATGAGCCGATGGAACGAACCATCCTGTCGGTATAATCAGTTATAGCGGCATCGTCAGCGCATCGACTGAAAAAGTTGCAGTACGCGCATTTACCGTCACAAAAAGGGATATGCAGATAAAGTCCGATAGATTTCATGCCAAAACTCCGATACAAAGGGGTGAGGCAGGAACGCGAGTTCCTGCCTCAAATTTGGAAGGTATATGAAAAAACTTAGATGAATTCTTGTTTGTAAAGCTATTTTAATAAAATATCGCAAAAAAGTCAAGTGCATTTGTATAATTTACCGTAGAAAAAACAACTGTAAAGTTGTTGACTTTTACCATAGAATAATAGTAAAATTATACCGTATCACGAAAAATCATACTGTTTGTAGAGCAATTTGCACGAATATAACGTTAAATTCCTAACAAACGACGGAGGTTCCATTTGAGCAATATAACCGAACAAATCGAAAAGCGGCGTACTTTCGCGATCATATCGCACCCCGACGCCGGTAAAACGACCTTGACAGAAAAACTCCTGCTGTACGGCGGCGCGATCAACCTCGCCGGTTCTGTCAAAGGAAAAAAGACCGCGAAACACGCGGTGTCCGACTGGATGGAGATCGAGAAGCAGAGAGGTATTTCCGTTACCTCATCTGTATTACAGTTCAAATATGACGGCTATTGCATCAACATTTTGGATACCCCGGGACATCAGGATTTCTCCGAGGATACCTACCGTACGCTGATGGCGGCCGACAGCGCCGTCATGGTCATCGACGCTTCCAAGGGCGTTGAGAACCAGACGAAGAAGCTCTTTAAGGTTTGTGTCATGCGTCATATCCCGATCATCACCTTCATCAACAAGATGGATCGTGACGCGCAGAATCCGTTCGATCTGCTGGAAGATATCGAAAATGTTCTCGGTATCAACACCTGTCCGATGAACTGGCCGATCGGCTCCGGTAAAGAGTTCAAAGGTGTATACGACCGCAAGAAAGGAAAGATCCTGTCCTATACCGCCAACAACGGTCAGAAAGAGGTCGAGCAGGAGGAGATCTCTCTCGATGATCCCGATCTCGAGAATAAGCTGTTCTTCGGACAAAAGGACACGCTGTTTGATGACATCGATCTACTGGACGGCGCGGGTAATGATTTTGACATCGACCTCGTCCGCAAAGGTCAGCTGACGCCCGTGTTCTTCGGCTCAGCGCTGACCAACTTCGGCGTAGAGCCGTTTTTGCAGGAGTTTCTGCAATTGACGACAGGTCCTCTGCCGCGTGAGGCGGGGGATGAGCTGATCGATCCCGACTCCGATTTCTTCTCGGCGTTCGTCTTTAAGATTCAGGCTAATATGAACAAAGCGCATCGTGACCGCGTTGCTTTTATGCGTATCTGTTCGGGCAGGTTCGATAAAAACATGGAGGTCTATCATGTGCAAGGCGACCGTAAAATGAAGCTCTCACAGCCACAGCAGATCATGGCGCAGGAGCGTGAGGTCGTTGAAGAAGCCTTCGCGGGCGACATCATCGGTGTGTTCGATCCCGGTATGTTTTCGATCGGCGATACGATCGTTTCCCCGGGGCAGAAATTCGCCTTTAAAGGTATCCCGACCTTTGCGCCCGAGCATTTCGCGCTGGTGCGTCAGAAGGATACCATGAAGCGAAAACAGTTTGTTAAAGGCATGAATCAGATCGCGCAGGAAGGCGCGATCCAGATCTTCCACGAGCCGGAATCCGGTATGGAAGAGGTCATTGTCGGCGTTGTCGGCGTACTGCAATTTGATGTGCTGAAATATCGCCTTGAGAACGAGTACAATGTAGAGATCATCATGGAGAATACGCCCTTCCAGTTCATCCGCTGGATCACTTGTGAGGTCGATTACAAAGCGCTCGATCTTGCGTCTGATACCAAGGTCGTGGCGGATTTCCGAGATAACAAGCTGCTGTTGTTCCGCTCCGAGTGGAGCATCGACTGGGCGCTTGAACATAACAAGGGACTGACCCTGCAGGATTTCGGTAATGCCGAATAGAAATTTATTCGGTTGAGATTGCCACAGGCAGACATACGTCAGCCCTCGCAATGACTAATAATATGGTTGAGATTGCCACAGGCAGACATACGTCAGCCCTCGCAATGACTAATAATATGGTTGAGATTGCCACAGGATAAATCCTTCGCAATGATATTTTGATTAGACATGCAAAACAGAACCACCCCATGAATATGATTTCATGAGGTGGTTTTATGTTTGAACTGTTATCATATATCAGTCAGTATATCTTTCTGTTCATCCTGCATATCGCGCATGGAGAGAGCTTTCCCAAGCCTTTGAAAAAGGCTGAGGAACAGCATTATTTAGAGCTTGCCGCCAAGGGCGATACCAAGGCGCGGAATACCCTTGTAGAACATAATCTGCGGCTGGTCGCGCATATCATCAAAAAGTATTATCAAAACGACAGCAGCGGAGATGATCTCGTATCGATCGGAACGATCGGCTTGATCAAAGCGATCGACACGTTTGATATGAGTAAGAGCATCAAGCTATCCAGCTATGCTTCACGCTGTATCGAAAACGAGATCCTCATGCACTTTCGCAATAATCGGAAGTCTGCTCAGGATATCTCGCTCAACGATACGATCGACACCGATAAGGATGGAAATCCTTTGACGCTGATGGACATCATAGCGTCCGATATGGATATCGAAGAAAACGTGGATACCAAGCTGCATTTGGAGGTTCTTCGTGGCTATATCGATGAAACACTGACGGACAGAGAGAAAGAGATCGTCCTCAAACGCTACGGAATCGGCGGCAAAAAAGTCCGGACGCAGCGCGAGCTGGCAAAAAGTCTGGGTATCTCTCGTTCCTATATCTCTCGGATCGAGAAAAAAGCGTTGGAAAAGCTGAGAAAACGATATGAAAAGGGTCGCTGATCGCTCTTTCTTATTGACTATATCCGAAATTAAAGTATAATGAATACAGCGCTTTCATATACATAAACCGGTGATCGTATGAAAGTAAAAACCGTATATCTGATCATTCTGACAGCAATACTGATCTCCTTTTGTGTCATGATGTTCTCGGCGTTTTCCAACATTACCGCGCATACTTCCGCTGACGCCACGGATGACAGACCCACGGTGATCATTGACGCGGGTCACGGCGGAGAGGATGGGGGAGCTCAGGTCGACGGCGTGCTGGAGAAGGATATCAACCTGAGCATCGCCGAGAAGCTTGCCGACACCCTGCGTCTGTGCGGCTGTCGTGTAAAAGAGATCCGCGACGCGGATACAGCGGTTTACGGCGAGGATGCCGATACGCTGCGCGAGAAAAAGGTATCGGATCTGAAGCGGCGTGTTGAGATCGCGAACGAGAGCGAGAATAATATCCTTGTCAGCATCCATCAGAACAAGTTCGATAACAGCGCTTACAGCGGCGCACAGGTCTTTTATTCTACCAACAATGATAACGGCAGAGTGTTGGCTGAAGCGATCAGAAGCGCGGTCGTATCGCTGCTGCAAAAGGATAATACCCGAGAGCTGAAGCCCGCGGGATCAGAGATCTATCTTCTTAACAACGCGACCGTACCGGCTGTTATAGTAGAATGTGGATTTTTATCTAACGCCGATGAGCGCGCGAAGCTCATGGATAACGATTATCAAAGTGAAATGGCATACTCGATCGCGATGGGTGTGCTGGAATATCTGCAAAGCAAGTAAAGGAAAGTATTATGGCAAAGATCAAAAGCGTATATATCTGCTCGGAGTGCGGCTATGAAAGCCCGAAGTGGTACGGAAAATGTCCGTCCTGCGGCGAGTGGAACACGATGAACGAAGAGATAAAGGATACCTCAAAGCCCACGGCTGCAGCCCGTTCGCACGCGACCGCTTACGCACCGCCCATCCATATCCGTGATATCAGTACGACGGATGAGATCCGCTATCAGACAGGTTCCAAGGAGCTTGACCGCGTGATGGGCGGCGGTATCGTCAAGGGCAGTTTGATCCTTTTGGGCGGTGATCCGGGCATCGGAAAATCAACCATCCTGTTACAGATCTGTGAATATCTCGGAAAAAGCTTAAGAATACTATATGTTTCCGGTGAGGAAAGCAAACGGCAGTTGAAGCTGCGTGCCGATCGGCTGGGAGTGAATTCCGATAACCTTTATATCTTGACCCAAACCGATGTGGAGCTGGTATGCGAGACCATCCGTCAGGATAAGCCCGATATCGTGATGATCGACTCGATCCAGACGATGTCACTGTCCGAGCTGAATTCTTCTCCCGGGTCGGTCACACAGGTGCGTGAATCCACCAACTTCTTCATGCGCACGGCAAAGAGCATGGATATCCCGATGATCATCGTCGGACATGTCAACAAGGAGGGCTCGATCGCGGGTCCCAAGGTGCTGGAGCATGTGGTTGACGCCGTACTGCACTTTGAAGGCGACAGGCAGATGTCCTACCGTATCCTCAGAGCGGTGAAAAACCGTTACGGCTCTACCAACGAGATCGGCGTATTTGAAATGACCGATACCGGCTTACAGGAGGTGGACAACCCCTCGCTGATGCTGATCTCGGGTCGTCCGAAAAACGTCAGCGGAACCTGTATCGCGTGCGCGATGGAGGGTACCCGACCGATCCTCGCGGAGATCCAGGCGCTTGCCGCTTCGACCGGCTTCGGCAATCCGCGGAGGATGTGTACCGGCTTTGATTACAACCGTATGAATATGATCATCGCGGTCTTGGAAAAGCGCGCCGGCTACTATTTCAACAATACCGACGCCTATGTCAATGTCGTCGGCGGCTTGCGGTTGGACGAGACCGCTGTCGATCTGGCGGTCGCGATCGCGCTGATATCATCCTTAAAGGATATCCCGATCAATGAAAACGCCATCGCGTTCGGTGAGATCGGGCTCGCGGGCGAGATCCGCTCCGTCAACCATGTGCAGCAGCGCGTCAGTGAGGCGGTACGTCTGGGTTTTTCCAAGATCATTGTACCGTCGCATAACCGCAAGGATATCACCGCTCCCGACGGTGTGGAGATCGTGCCCGTAAGGGACGTCAGACAAGCATTTGAGGCGATCTGTGAATAAGGCGATACTTTCCGAAAATTATCCGCAGTTTGCGGAGAGATTACGCGCTCTGGGCTATCAGACGATACCGACAGAGCGCGTATCATGTTTTCTGCCTTATGAACAGGATCATGCGGATATGCAGTGTTTGATCCTGGATGATACAGCCTTTGTTCTGTCATCCTGTCAAAAGCTCGCCGGTGCGCTTTCGGCGGATCATCATGTGATTCTGTGCGAAACACCGCCCAGCGGGAAATATCCCGATCACGTGAAGCTGAACGCGTTGTCGATCGTAAAACGCTTGATATGTCGAGTTTCCTCGCTTGACAGCGCAGTTCAAAGCTACTGTATCGGACACGGGTACGAAACGTTTCATGTGAATCAAGGATATACAAAATGCTCCTGTGCGGTGGTATCGGATCAAGCGGTCATCACCGCTGATAACGGCATATATAATTCCTTGAAAGAAATAAACGTCGATGTACTGAAAATAGAGCAGGGGAGAGTCAAGCTCGAGGGTGTTGACTACGGGTTCATCGGCGGCGCGTCGGGTTATGATAAAGCTACCCGCACACTGTTCTTTTGCGGAGATATCACGAAGCATCCGGATCATGAGCGTATCAAAGAGTTTTGCGGGCGGTATCATACAAATGTAGTAAGTCTTTCAGACGATGTATTAATGGACATCGGGGGAATAATATTTTGTTAAAATTTTAACAAATAGGGGGATTTCGAAATGATAGGTGAGAGCGATGAAAGCGAAAACGATATTTCTGATTCTGATAACCGTCATATTATTGGTCTTATCAGCCTGCAGCCCCGGACGTAGCGGAAGATCTGCTTGAAACTTCGGTATCACCAAAAGGGACGCATACCGTGCAGGCGTATCGTGTCAGTGCCGGCGCAACTGTTGATTTTTCAGTGAAATGTTATCTTATTGCTACTTAGTATGAGATCAACTGGCTTGATGAAGAGATCATAAAGATCAACAACGTCACATTAGATTTGTCCAGAGGTGAAACTTACGACTGGCGCAGATGAAATCATCGTTTCAGTTTTTTCTGAATGAGTGTAGTATCATCTGAAAAATTTCTATTCGATGAATACAAGCGGTTTTATGTTGTGTATAGCTGAAAAGGCGCTGTTTAGCTATATTCCTGCCTAAACGCCTCCCCTAAATTACACAAAATATCAATTTTATGTAAAATTCTAATAAAGAAATTACAGCCCCCTATTCTGGGCTATAATAAGAAAAAGCGGCAGATTTCACTAACGCGATCTGCCAAATTCTGAATTTTGGAATACTGTTGGTGATCATCGTGAGTAATTTTTCAACCGAAGCTTCTGAGCTTATCAAAGATTATTTATATTATCTGCAAACCGTCAAAGGACGTTCGCCGACGACGGTCGACGAATACTTCAACGATCTGCGGACGTTCTTTCGCTTTATCAAACTTCAAAAAGGTATCGTTGCGCAGGATACCCCCTATCAGGATATCCGGGTCGACGATGTGGATCTGGAGCTGATCTCATCCGTTACGCTGACGGACGGATACGAATTCATGAATTATCTGATGCGCGTTCGTAAGAACAATAAGGCTGCGCGTGCCCGTAAAACGACCAGTATCAAATCTTTTTATAATTATCTCACCAGTAAAAAGCATTTGCTTTCTGTTGATCCGCTGAAGGATCTTGAACGTCCCAATGACCGTGAAAAGCACCATTTGCCGAAATATCTGACACTCGAACAAAGCATCGAACTGCTGAACGCGGTCGACGGCAAATTCAAAGAACGCGATTACTGCATCCTCACCTTTTTCCTCAACTGCGGTATGCGTTTGGCGGAATTGGTCGCGATGGATTATAACGATATCCGTCCCGATCATACGGCACAGATCACCGGTAAGGGTAATAAAACGCGTATCATTTATCTGAATGACGCGTGCATGTCGGCTTTTGACGCTTATATGAAGGTACGACCTGTCGACGGCGTGCGGTTTCAAGATAAGTATGCCCTCTTCCTCTCTGCCCAAAAACGGCGTATCTCCCGCGAATCCGTACAGAAAATGGTCTACAAATATCTTGAGAAGATCGGTTTGGATTCACAGGGCTACTCGGTGCATAAGCTGCGCCATACCGCGGCGACGCTGATGTATCAGCATGGCAACGTGGATATCCGTGTGCTCAAGGACGTGCTGGGTCATGAGAGCCTCAGCACGACGGAGATCTACACTCACCTGGATTCCCGCCAGATCGAAGCGGCGGCAAAGAGCAATCCCCTATCCAAGGTGAAACCGAAAAGCGGTAAATAGCCTCTTATATTCGGTTGAGATTGCCACGGGCTGAAGCCCTCGCAATGACTGCTTGATGATGATTGAGATTGCCACGGGCTAAAGCCCTCGCAATGACTGCTTGATGATGGTTGAGATTGCCACAGGCTAAAGCCCTCGCAATGACTGCTTGATGATGGTTGAGATTGCCACGGGCTAAAGCCCTCGCAATGGCTGATTAAAAATACTTATGGGGCGATCCGTCTGTGATCGCCCCATAATTCGTGTATTGCTGCTTAGAAAGCTGTTTGATCTACAGCTTCGGGATATTTCTCGAACAGCTCCTTGATCAACGCCGCGCTGTTCTTTTCGATCGGATAAACGCTGTATGAATCAGCCCAATAATCATTGTCGCCGCTGACATAGAAGCTCTCGCCGTCGCGCAGGAGAACAAGATCATTATCGGACGTTGTCACTATCATATCCTTATCACAACGCTCAATCATCAGTGCTTCCACCGAGTAGAGTTGATCCTGCGTTAACTGCACCTTATCGCTGTCGTCTGTCGCTAACGCCTTGTTGATCGCGTCTGTGACGTCTTGATCCAATAAAATGTTACTTACAGTATCGGTATCGTAATGTTTAGAAGCTATATCGTCGTACCGCCCGGAGTAATACGAATCGGGATAATAAGAAATATAATAATGATCCAAAACAGCACTGTCGGCAGCTTCCTTTACTGCTTCATACTTATCCTCTCGTACATAGTAGCCTCCGGTAGCATGAGTAGAAGCATAAACACATGCCACCGATTCATCGTTGCTGATAGAGTACAGGTCGCCGTACCAACTGCTCAATAGAGCGGGGACGTCCTTTTCCGTAACATAACAGCCGCTTTCCTGTGATCCATAGTTCCTTTCGTTGACGTTGATAAAGCTCAGATTATTATCCGGCAGAAACTCCCGATAGGTGTTACCGCGCAGGCTGATCTCGCTTTTCGTGTCGTTAAGATAGAACGCCTGATTTGCTTTTGCTGTCTCCAAACTCCTGCAAGAACAGAGAGAAACAGTTAAGAGAGCGATAAAAAGGAGCAGAGCAGAGATTTTGATAACTCTTTTCATCTTCTCCCCTCCTCTTATGTCAGATTGAGCTTTTTGCTCATGATATATCGTGTAATGAAGAAATAGACCAGTGCTGCAGCGGAGTAGATCACGATGCTGATCCAAATCATGATGTGCATCGCCAACGCACCGTAAGCCGATAACCAATTGCTGATCAGTGAGATCAGATTCCGGCTGAGAGTCATCGTTACGATCAACACCGTGCCGATGATCTGCTTGGCAGCGTAGATACCGAAGAACACGCCGAAGGCTAACAGAACCTTTTTGCGCTTGGCAAGCTGTCCGACGGACAGGCAGAAATAAAACTTGATAAAGATATGGAAAAGCGAGACACACAGGAGTATGAGGATTTCAAAAATATACAGTACACCGTCGAAACCGGAAGACTGGATGTAGCGATTCATAAAGTAGAAAAACGCCTTGAAAACCTCGATGTTCACCTGACCCGCGGTGATAATCATAAATGAGAGAAATGCAGCTAATGCAGAGCCTAAGAAGAAAATAACTGAGGTCAGCAATTTGGCAAAAATATGCTGGGTCGGCGTGACGGGTAGCGTGTGCATCAGATATCCCTCGTTGGTGTACATCCCTTGATAAAAACGGATGATACCGACGATGACCGTCATCACGAAGCACACGATGATGGATACGATATACAAGACCAAGGTTGCGACAAAGCCCGCTTGATAGGCGGATGCAGCGATATCCGGGGCGCCCGTCGGCGGCTCAAAAAACTGGATGATTCGGTTGAGCAGCGCGATCCCTAAGATGATCAGCTGTACGGGAAACAGTAATCTGAAATACGACTGAAAGTCATATCTGATCAGCTTTCTTACCATTTGAACACCTCCCTGAACAGGTCGTCGACGCTCATATGATGTTGCTCGCGGATATGGTCGACCGTATCGTGCATGAAAAGCATGCCGTTCTTGATGAACACGACCTCGTCCAAAATCGATTCAATATCCGAGATCAGATGGGTCGAGATCAGCACAGACGCCTGCGGATTGTAATTGTTGATGATGGTCGTGATGATATAGTCGCGTGTTGCGGGATCAACACCGGCGATCGGCTCATCCAATACGTATAGTTTGGCGGAGCGGCTCATCACCAATATCAGACAGACCTTCTCCTTGTTGCCTTTCGAGAGAGTTCTTAAGCTTTGCTTTCTGTTGATCCCTAAGCGAGACACCATCTCAAAGGCTAATTGGTGACGGAAATCAGCGTAAAAATCAGCGAACATAAAAATAATCTGCTCTACGGTCATCCAATTGTTGAGGAAATTGACGTCGGGAAGATAGCTGACGATCGACTTGGTCTCTACGCTCGGCGCCTTGCCGTCGACCCAAATCCTGCCGGATGTAGGCTGTAACAGACCGTTGATGATTTTGATCAATGTTGTTTTAC
Source organism: uncultured Ruminococcus sp. (assembly GCA_902790985.1). Taxonomy (GTDB): domain Bacteria; phylum Bacillota; class Clostridia; order Oscillospirales; family Acutalibacteraceae; genus Ruminococcoides. Next base: position 866 of record CADAUE010000025.1, on the reverse strand, counting down.
CTGCGCCGTTCGGTCCCAGCAGACCGATGATCTTGCCGCTTTCAAAAGAAAGTGAGAGCCTGTCGAGCGCTCTTGCGGAGCCGAAGTCCTTGCACAGGTTATCACATCTTAATAACTCAGCCATAGCGAAACTCCTTAATGATTTGTATGATTTCTTTTTTATCCAATCCGAGATTTTGCATATCGTTCAGATAATGGATCGTTTTTAAGCGAATCAAGTCATTCAATACCTTTTTCGCGATTTCAGTGTTCTCGTTGACATACCACCCGGACCCGCGCTTAGAGTAGATCACGCCCTGCGCTTCCAGCTGCTCGAACGATTTTTGAACGGTGTTCGGCGTCACGCCGGCATATACCGCGACCTCGCGTACCGACATCAGCCTTTCCCCTGCCGTTATTTCGCCGGAAGCGATCAGTACGCATAGCTTCTCACAAATCTGCGGACAGATGGGTCGTTTTTTATCCAATCGCCAATCCATCTTATTCTCCTAACTGTATTATTGTATTACTACAGTAACACAATCGAATAATAATGTCAAGTGGTTATTTGAAAGAGTTCCTCTCCCCTCTTCTGTGTTTTATGATAAAAGAAAAGGAACACTCATAACGAGTGTTCTGATCGTGTCGAAAAAGTATGGCATTTATTGCTAGTGGCGCAAATTTTAAGGTTGAGATTGCCACGTCGGAGCCTTGTTCTCCTCCTCGCAATGACGATCTGAAATGCGCCCTATCTCATTCCAAATAAAAAAAGATCGCCGAAGCGATCTTTCAGTTTGTCGAAAAAGTCCAGCGAGAGCTGGGCTTTTTGTTGTATCTATGGTATAATAGAAATGGTGATGAAAGATGTTGGAAAAGAACGTGAATAA
>CADAUE010000024.1 GCA_902790985.1 uncultured Ruminococcus sp. | reverse complement strand
CGCATAGCCATCGCTCGTTGCTGCGCAGCAGCAAACTGAGCGGGCATTTCAATCTTTTTTACCTTATAGGGAACGAGCAGTTTCCTATAAGGTAAAAAAGCCCTGCTGTTTCACAAGAAACAACAGGGCGAATAAACGCGGTTCCACCTGATTCGGTACATCTAAGATATACCCTCATTCTGCCTCTAAGGCACGCCTTAACGCGGCACACGTCGCTCCATTTCCTGAGCGAGACGTATCTGATGATACGAGGGGCGGTACCCGAAAGATCTCCGCGCCGTCTTGCACCGACCGACGGCTCTCTGCAGCTTCCATCCAGCGGACATGTCCCCTATTTCCTATTCGGTTCAAAGAATAATATAACACCTAAAACGACGGCTGTCAATGGGTAAAATCAAAAATCCGATTCATAACCCGCAAGCCGCATTTGGATATAAAACGCGTCCATGATGTCGATATCGGCGTCGTAGTTGACGTCTGCGGCGGCGACCTGCGCACCGTCAAAAGCCGTCAAAAGCGCGATATAATGCTGTATCGCGGAAGCGTCCATGATGTTGAGTTCATCTCCGTCAATGTCACCTTTCTCCGTGCTGATCGTATGCGAGGACAAAGCGGTCGCGGCTTTGGATCCGGAGGGACAGCTGACGGTCACCTTCTCACATCCGCTCAGCGCGTCAGAAGATATCTCTGTCGTCTTAGCGGGTATCGAGATACCGTGAAGCGCCCCGCACCGGTCAAACGCGTTATCAAGAACAGCCCCTACGCCCTCGGACAAGAGGACATATTCCAGCGCGTCGCAGTTCTTAAAAGCGTTATAGGACAGCGTCAAGTTATCGCCGCGGACAGAAACACCTTTGAGCGCCGCGTCACCGGCAAATGCCTTTTGACCGATATAAGACAGCGTGTCGGGAGTCGTAAACTTCACAAGTCCTTTACAGCCACGGAACGCACCGTCGCCGATGCTGACAAGCCCTTCGGAAAAGCTCACCTCTGATAAACCGGTACAATCCGCGAAAGCCAGCGAATCGACCGCGTAAACGGTGTCGGGGATCTTAACGGAGGTGATCTTTGAAGTGAAAAAAGCATGGGGCGCGATCCGCTTGACGGTATCGGGGATCTCCACGTTGGCGGCAGAACCGTTATAACCGAACAGTACGCCGTCACCGGCTACCGCGAAATCAGAAAAAGAATCAAGATACGGCGTGCCCTCAAAGGCATATGCGCCGATCTCGCTGACGGTAGACGGGAGATTGACGGAAGAAAGCTTTTTGCAGCCATAGAAAGCGCCTGTCCCCACGCTCAACAGCCCCTCATACGCCGTGAAGGATTGCAGATACTCACAGCGCATGAACGCGTAGGAGGCGACAGCAGTACAGTGGGAAGGGATCGTCACGCCTGCCGCGGTACCGTTATACCACAGCAAAACATGGCCAAGCATAAAATACTTCGCTGTAGAGTCGTCAAGGTAAGGGGTGCCGCGGAACGCCATATCGCCGACAGAGACCACATTATCTCCGCCGCTAACGACAGAAAGCGCCGTACATCCGTAGAAAGCGCGATCATCTACAGCAACCACGGATGACGGTATCACGACCTGCTTGACAGATGTATTGTTCATCAACGCTTCCGCGCCGATCGACCGCACATCACCGGGGATCGTGACCGTATCCGCGGAACCGTTATACTTGACCAGTACGCCGTTGCGGATCTCAAAGTCAGACGCTGCTGAAGCAGGCACAATCAAAAGAGAGGACGTCAGCAGAATACAAATCAAGCAAAAAGCAAAGATCCTTTTCATACTGTCATCCTCCTGTCAATGTATTGTCATTCCGATCAATTGGATTTTTCAGAGATCTCCAAAATCAGCTTATCGATCTCGTCAAGACGTTTTTCATAATCTTTCGGGCGGTCATCGCCGTCTTCTTCGACGATCTCTGTCAGATAGCCGTCGACTTCACTGCTATCGGGCGTGAGTCGATCCGAATTATCCTCCTGCTTCATTTCCTGATACAGAAAGTCCGAGGTATCCTGTGTGGTCAGATAGGACGAATCATCATGGCGATCCGTCTCATCTTCTTTGGTAGTTCCGGTGATAAAATCATCAGATCTGACGTTGACGTCGCCCTGTGCTTGCGCGGCGTCATCCTCGTCGATGATCGTTACACTGTCCTTGTCGCGCATAAAGCAGCTCAATTCCATGAGGATCGCGAAGATATACAGACCCATGAAGAACATCTCCAGCGGTCTGATGTTCGCGAGGATATTCTGTGAATCGATGTAGAACATCAAACGATACAGCGCGTACGGCAGCAGCGCCGCGACAGCAGGGAAACCGAAGATGATCGTATTCTTCAGCGCGCTCTTCGTTTTAGTCAGCGACAGCGCGACCGCATAGTTGAAGAAGAACAGCGTCGCGAAGATATAGCAGATCAGACTGCTGACGTCGGCAAGACGGATAGAGATCGTCGTGAACTGCACAAAGCAGAGGATCATCCTCACGCCGCACATCAGCGCGGGCATCACGTTCATCAGCACGAAACGCTTGCCGTTTCTGTTGCCGAGGAAATGATGGAAGCCAAGTACGACAAATACGACTGCGGACAAAAGCGACAGTACGCCGTCGAGAATACTCAACACGTTGATCTGACCCGCTCCGAAAACACGGATCAGCGTATCGGCGCCGTCACCGGCAAGGCTCAGCGTCAAGAGAATCGCCAACAAACCGGCGGGGATATTTCTTACGGGCGAATAATACCGAGCCATCTTTTTGTCGATCAGCGTGAAGATCAGCGCGAAAATGAAGATCAGCGCCGTGATGCCCATATAAATATAATCCAGCATCAGAGCGCTCAATCCAAATAACGCGCCCTCGGGGAACAATCCCTGCGCCAGCTTACAGAAGCAGGCGATAAGCGCCAGCGGTACAAACGGGATCCATGTCAACTTGAATTTCATAAACTACTCCTTGATCGGGCAAACCGTATAACAGAGTTCACCTAATATTCTACGATATATTGTATATGAATGAAAAGTAGGTGTCAAGTTAAGGTTTTGTAAACTAATGCGTTTCAAAAGAAAACCGGCGTTGATATCGCCGGTTTTATTGCTACTTAGTATTATCTATTATCGGGTTCGGTTCCTCTTATCCTTTTTGCGTTTTTTGGCGTAGGATGACGAAACCGATACATAGATGATGAACAGGATGACCACCAGTCCCACCGCGATCAAAAACCACGGTGAGGTCAAAACGCCTCTGATCGCGTCGGTCGTATACAAGATCGGGCTGACGCCGACGTTCTCATTAGCGACCAGATTGATCTGTGTGAAGGGTTCTCCCTTATAGGACACGGTCGCGGTCGTCACGATATCGCCTTTGTTGATCGGCGCGCTGACCGAGTCGGTGCTGTCGGGCGTGATCTTCACGTCGCCGTTCGAGTATCCGCTCGGCAGGATCACGTTCAGATCCGATTCGGGGATCAGCAGGATGCTGTCGGTATCCCACGCGTGATCGACCTTTTGCTCACAGATCGGGGTATCCTTTGTGACCGGAGTGACAAAGGATAGGTTCAGAAAAGCCCAGCGGAACATATTTGCCGCTTCGATCATGCAGTACTGCTCGTTTTCATCCTTCGTTTCATCATACGGCGCGTGCAGACAGATACACATGTACGCGTATCCGTCATAAACGGCGTTCGCTATGAGACAGCGTCCTGCTTCCTGGGTCGTTCCGTTCTTGACGCCCGTCGCATAAACATAGTAATATTCGCCGCCGCGTCCGGAGTCGATCATCCAGTTGGTGGTGATAAAGGGGACTTCGTCATCCTCTTTGACATAATACGTAGAGGTGCCGCATATCTTCGAGAACAGCGGCAGGCCCATCGCGTACTTGGTGATCTTGTAAAGATCGCGGGCGGTGGTATAATGATTATCGTCGTGAACGCCGAAAGGATTGGTGAAATGGGTGTTCTCGCACCCGAGCTCCACCGCCTTGCTGTTCATCAGATCGACAAAGGTCTGCAATTTTCCCTCGCCTACATAATCCGCCAGCACCATCGCGGCGTCATGACCCGCCGGGAGCATCATCGCGTAAAGGAGCGATTCGACCGTCATCGACTCGCCGACATACCAGTCGACGCCCGAGCATGACATGCCGCCGTTCAAGACGGCGTCGATGCAGCTCTGCTTGATGGGTATCTGCGTATTGAGATCATCAAAATGCTCCGCCGCGACGATATAGGTCATGATCTTTGTCAAAGCGGCAGGATATCGCTTGGTATCAGCGTCCTTGACAAAAACCTCCATACCGGTATCGAGGTTGACCATCAGCATCGAATCGGAGAACTGTTCAACGTCACATTCAAAGCTCAGCGCGTCCGCAGAAACAGAAAACATACAGGTAAAGAGCAACACGATTGCCGCGAATGCCGCTGTGATACGGATCCGTTTTTTCATGCATCAATCCTCCCCTGCGTCGGCCTGTTCGATAGCGGAACCGGATTCCTTGTCGTCAGACTGTATCGCCGAATCATCCGGCATCAGCTTCTTGAACACATAGCTGCCGAAGCGACCCATATCGGAAAGCATATCCAACCCTTCGTCGGAGTCGCTGACCAGCGCGATATCGTCGACCTCCTCGTCGTCATAAAGCACCTTGATCCTGCCGAGGGTCTGACCCTTAACAAACGGCGTATTCACCGATTTGGGGACATCCACGGTATAGGTCAGTTTATCTTCGTCAAAATTCTTCGGGACGGTTCTGACCGCGGAGTTATAGGGATGCAGCTGAATATCATAGCTTCCCCAATCGGTCATGACCGCCACATCGCTTACGCTAGCCGAATCGTCGAGCAGCTTGCGGTCGGCAAGGTTCAGATACGCCCATGTCGTCAGCTTCTTCGCGTCGGCATAAGCGTTGCGCTCGCTGCCGTTGAGGCCCAGCAGGCCGGCGTAAAAATACGTTTGACCGCGATAGGTCGTGGTCACAGCGATATTCGCATATGTTTTTTCGGAATAAGAATACTTTCCGTCGTTGGTATATTTAAAGTAGTAGGGGCTGTCCGGATTGAGGATAGAAGTCTCTACCTTGACGGTATACGTGTCTGCATCCAAGCCCTCGGGGGTATATTCCTTGAGCTTCATGATCTCGCGGTAATGCTCGTTCTTTAAGAGCGTCATGTAAAGCTTATACAGATCGCGGCAGGTGGTATACTGGGCGCTGGTCTCATGCATACCGGGGCTTGCGTATCCGGTGCTGGCACAGCCGAGTAACGCCGCTCGTTCATTCATCATATCGACAAACGCTTTGGTATCTCCGTCAGTCGAAAGGCTTGCTAACGCGTAAGCCGCGTCACTGCCAGATGTCAACAGCATGATCGCCATCAGATCATAGGCGGTGAGGGTCTGACCGACAAATTTGTCCAGACAGCCGTCGGTATACGGCAGACCTCGGATAAAGGATTGTTCCACCTTGAAGGTGACCGTATCGGGTTCTTGAATGGTCTCATCGGCGATCAAGAAGGTCATCAGCTCCGCGAGAGTCCCCGCGTACCACATGTTGTCGGGCTTCTGTGAAAAGACGACGGTATCGGTGTCGACGTTGACGAGCAGCATATCCGCGGTAGAGGTGTCGACGTCATTCTCATATGACGCGACAGAAATGCTGAGGCTGCTGACAAATATAGCAAAAATCAATAAGATCGAGATAAAAAATTTTAATCTTTTCATCCTAGTATTTCCTTTAATGATATGATATAATTTCTTTGAAGAATAATCACAGTGCTGCATACATCATTATTTTACACTATTTGACGGATGATATCAATCGCAAATAGCATAAATTTACAATATTTTTGGAGGAACATTTTGATATACGTCACAGGAGATACCCACGGAGATATCGAGATCTTCAACGAAAGACGGCTCGGTCATCTGAAAAAGGGAGATACCTTGATCATCACGGGCGACTTCGGCTTTATCTGGGATAATTCTAAACAAGAAATAAAAAATCTGAAAAAGCTCAGCAAAAAGAAATATGATATCCTTTTTGTCGAAGGTTCTCACGAGAATTTCGAGCGTCTGCGCGAGTTTGAAGAAGTAGCGTTCCACGGCGGTACCGCCAGAAAGATCGCCGATAACATCTACTGTCTGAACCGCGGTGAGATGTATCGAATCGAGAACAAGATCTTTTTCACCCTCGGCGGCGGACTGCCTCCCGAGGCGGATGGTACAGAGAGCTCCCCTTCCCTGCCCTCTGACGAAGAGCTGGAGTACGCGGTGGTGAACATCGAGGAACAGCGGCGGATGCTCGACGTCATCATCACCCACGAAGCGCCCGCTTCCGTCAAGCGCATGATCGACCGCGGGGCGGGGATCAACGATCTGAATATCTTCCTCGACACGGTCATGCACAACGCGCATTACAGAAGATGGTACTTCGGCAGTCTGCATGAGGACAGAGCTGTCAGCGAAAAGCTCATCTGCGTGTTTGAAGACGTCCACAAAATCGATTTTTGATAACAACATCAACTATCAGCGTCCCATATTGGGGCGCTTTTTTCAAATCAAAAGCTCTCCGAGAATATCGGAGAGCCGTATATCAGTTCATGGTGTTTTCGGTTGTGGAAAAAAGCTGACGGATCTTTGCGCGTAACGGTCTCATGGCGTCATCGCTCAGATCGGGTGATACCTTCAAGAGATATTCCGCCGCCTCTTGACTTTGGGCGAGGGTCTCGGTATCGGAAAAATCCGCGATCGCAAGCTGCGGCAAGCCGTGCTGACGGTTGCCGAAAAAGTCGCCCGGACCTCTGAGCTTCAAGTCCATATCGGCGATCTCGAAGCCGTTATTGGTGCGGCACATCACGCCCAAACGCTGCTCGGTGTTCTCTCCCCTGTTATCGGAAACGAGAATACAGTAGCTCTTATACCGACCGCGTCCGACGCGTCCACGCAGCTGGTGGAGAGTAGAAAGCCCGAACCGCTCGGCGTTCTCGATCATCATGACGGTAGCGTTCTTCACATCCACGCCGACCTCGACGACCGTCGTCGCGACAAGGATCGCGATCTCGTTCTCGGCAAACCGTGCCATGACAGCTTCTTTTTCCTTAGCTTTCATCTTGCCGTGGAGGATGCCGACAGGATAATCACGGAACGCACCCAACATCAGCTCGGCAGCGTAATCGTTTGCGGACTGCAGCTCTGTATCTCCTTCGCCCTCTTCGACCAGCGGACAGACGATATACGCCTGTCGACCCTCATCGACCTGTTTCTTGATGAAGCCCAAGGCGCGGTCACGCTTATCCTCATGGATATAGAAGGTTTCTACCTCGGTGCGACCCGGGGGCAGCTCGTCGATGATCGTGATATCCAGATCGCCGTAGATGATCAGTCCAAGGGTGCGCGGGATGGGCGTCGCGGACAAGACCAGCACATGGGGATGCTCGCCCTTTGAGGCAAGCTTCGCTCTCTGCGCGACGCCGAAACGGTGCTGTTCATCGGTGATCGCACAGCCTAAGTTGTGAAAAACTGTGCTTTCGGACAATAAGGCGTGTGTGCCGATCACGATATCACTCTCGCCGTTTTCGATACGTTCACGTGTTTTGCGCTTCTCGGAAGCCGTCATCGAGCCTGTCAACAATTCAATACGGATATCCGTCCCGTCAAACATCCTCGAAAAGGTCTCAAAATGCTGCTGTGCCAAGATCTCGGTCGGCGCCATAAACGCCGCTTGATAGCCGTTCTTCACGGTATGATAGCACACGGCGGCGCACACGGCGGTCTTGCCCGAGCCGACGTCGCCCTGTATCAGACGGTTCATCGGCGAAGGCTTGTTGCGCATATCACATACACAGTCGATCACGGCGCGTTTCTGCGCACCGGTCAGCTCAAACGGCAGGGTCTTGATAAACTCACCCGTATAATCCGTCGTCATATGCACGGCGGTCTCCTCATAAGAGCGCGATTTCATCAGCCGCATGCCGAGGTTCAGCGTCAAAAGCTCCTCAAAGATCAAACGCCGCCTTGCGCGTTCCATCGCTTGAAGGTCAGGCGGAAAATGGATATTGTTCAGCGCGTAGGATAAAGGACACAGCTCGTACCGACGCAGGATATCATACGGCAGAGGGTCTTTGATAACCTCGGGCAGCATCGCAAGCGCGTCTTTAGCCGCCTTGATCATCATACGGTTGGTAAGCCCTGCCGTAAGGTTATAGACAGGGGTGATCGCATCGGCGGTCGACGCGGAGGTAAACTCGGGCGACACCATCTGTAAGCCGTAACGGTCGCGCGTCACCCTGCCCATAAAGCAGTATTCCTCGCCGTAATGAAGCATAGACGAGATATATTTATTGTTAAAAAATACGAGGTTCATGTAGCCGCTGTCGTCAGATACACTCAGCTTCGCCATCATCCTGCCGCCGGAGATACGGGTGTTGTTCAAAGGGGTGCTGACCCGCGCTCTCACCACATAGCGTTCGCCGTCGGTAAGCTCAGCGATCGGCGTGGTCTCTGCCCAGTTATCATAGGCACGAGGATAACAGGTGATCATATCGCCGACGGTGTCGATCCCGAGCTTACGGAACAAAGAAGCGCGCTTCTCGCCGATCCCGCTGAGCTTCGTGATCGGTATTTCATACAGTGACAAGCAACGCACCTCCTTTTATCATACGCATTACTCAAAACCGACTAAAAGCAGTATAAAACATGTGTTCTATAGCTATATTACTACAGTTTTTCTCGTCTGTCAACAAAAAAGAAAGGCTGCTTCCGAAGAAACAGCCTTGTATACAGATTGATTATTCCACGCTGAAGATGTAGTAGTAGATCGGCTGATCGCCCTTGATATAGGTGATATCGACCTGATCCGCGAACTTGTTCTCGAGCATTTCGACAGCGGCAGCGGCGTCCTCTTCGGAAACGCCCTCGCCGGAGATCAAGGTCACAAAGGACATATCCTTGTTGATCATGGACTTAGCCAGCTTGTACAGCGCTCTGTTCGGTGTAGAAGAGGTGACGGTCAGCTTGCCGTTATCCAGACCGATGATCTCGCCCTCTTTGATCCTCTTCGCGCCGAATTCGGAATCGCGCGCCGCAAAGGTGACTTGACCGGTAGAAACGTTCTTAGCCGCCTGCATCATATTCTCGACGTTGGTTTCCGCGTCACAGTCGGGATCGAATACCAGCATTGCGGACAGACCCTGCGGGATCGTGCGGGTCGGTACGATGATGACCTCTCTGTCCTCGACAAGCGCTACGGTCTGCTCAGCCGCCATGATGATGTTCTTGTTGTTCGGCAGAACAAAGACGCGCTGAGCGGGAGTGGCGAGAACCGCCGCGAGGATATCGTCGGTAGAGGGGTTCATGCTCTGACCGCCGGATACGACGTTCAAGCAGCCCAGCTCGTTGAAGAGGTTCGAAAGGCCCTCGCCTGCCGCTACGGCGACAAAGCCGTATTCTTCGGTGGGCTTCGCAACGGTCGGCTCATTCTTCTGCTCCGCCTTCGCCTTTGCCTTATCGTTCTCTTCCTTAGCCTTCTTGTGCTGTTCCTTCATGTTCTCGACCTTAACGGTGAGAAGCTGACCGAACTCCAGACCGTGCTGCATCGCGTTACCGGGCTGTTCGGTGTGGACATGCACCTTGATGATCTCGTCGTCCGCAACCATGACGATGCTGTCGCCGATGGTCTCGAGATACAGACGAAGCTCGTTGGGATCGGTCTCGACCTCGGGGTTTCTGCCGACGATGAACTCGGTGCAATAGGTGAAGTTGATGACCTGGTCGAACTCAGCCGCGGCGGAGCGGAACCAGTCGTCGTCATTCTCTTTCTCATAAGCCTCTTCCTCATACTCGACGACCACGCCGTCGCGGATGACGGAGAGCATGCCCTCGAAGATGGTGAGGATGCCCTTACCGCCGGCGTCGACAACGCCCGCTTTCTTGAGGACGGGGAGCATCTCGGGCGTCTGCTCAAGCGCTTCTAAAGCGGCGTCACAAACGGTCTCCCAGAGAACCGCGGGATCCTCCTCGGTCTCGAGAGCCTCTAAGCCCGCTTCATAACCCATACGGGCTACGGTGAGGATAGTACCCTCGGTAGGCTTGGTGACCGCGTTGTAAGCAGCCTCTACACCTAAGCCGAGCGCGTGGATCAGATCGGCGCCGGACGCCTCTGCCTTATCCTCAAGACCCTTGGAGATACCTCTGAACAACAGCGAGGTGATAACGCCGGAGTTGCCGCGAGCGCCGCGAAGCATCGCCGAAGCAGTTATGCGGGCTACCGCGGAGACATCGGCGGGCTCAGCGTCTTTCAACGCGTCGGCAGCCGCGACGATCGTCATCGACATATTGGTACCGGTATCGCCGTCGGGAACAGGGAAAATATTAAGATCATTGATGCGCGCCTTGATAGAAGAAATATTATTCGCGCCGGAAATGATCGCTTGTCTGAGAGTTTCACCGTTAATCAACGTAAACACATCCTTTAAATTCAGAACTAAATTCTATATGATTACAAACTTTTAACATTATACACTAAAAGTCGAAATTTATCAAGCACTTTGTATACAAAAAAGGGTAACAAAATGTAAATTATCTTAGTTCAAATGACTGAGCGGACAGACATTTCCCCGTAGCACGGTCGATATCGAAGATCACGCAGTCGAGCTTACAGCCTCCGCTTGCCAGCTCGAACCGCTCGGGGAGCTGGGTGGAAAAGCGGCGCATGATGATATCCTTCTTGACCCCCAGACAGCTGTCGATCACACCGGTCATGCCGATATCGGTGATGTAACCCGTACCCCCCGCCAACACCTCTGCGTCGGCAGTCAGCACATGGGTATGCGTGCCCCATATCGCCGATACCCTGCCGTCGAGGTAAAATCCCATCGCACGCTTCTCGGAGGTAGCTTCGGCGTGGAAGTCCACGAGAATGATCTTCGCGTCAAGCTCTTTGAGGATCCTGTCCGCGGCGGTAAAGGGATTCTCGAGGTTCGCGTCCATAAACTGCTGTCCCATCAGGTTGACGATCCCGAGGGTGGTGTAGCCCATATCGACCGTCGCGTACCCTATACCGGGGGCTGAGGACGGATAGTTATAGGGACGGATGATGTTCGGCTTCTCATCCAGGTAGGGATAGACCTCCTTGCGGCGGAAGCTGTGGTTTCCCAGCGTGATGAAATCCACGCCCGAGGTAAACAGGTGGTCAGCCGACTTCGGCGTGATCCCGTTTCCGTCGGCGGAGTTCTCACCGTTGCAGACAACAAAGTCGACCTGCTGTTGTCTTTTGAAATGCGGCAGATGTTCTCGAAGAAAGGCACAGCCTACCGATCCGACAACATCGCCGATACACATAATTCGCATCAAATCATCTTTCTATCTTTGAGATAGTTGCAGTATACCACATTTTTTTGACCATTACAAGGCTTATTCCTTTCCCTCTGTCGGAAGGACATAGCGTCTGAGATCGGTGTTCTCGTCCGTTCCGATCGGATCACTGTAGGCGATATCCTCGATACAGGTATAGGTCACACGCAGCGTAAACACGCCGTTGTCGTCAGTGAGCGTATACGCCCTGTCCTCTACGGTGCAATCCGACAGAGAGAACAGCTCATAGAGCTGTGATTGCTTTTCTAATAATTCTTTTGCGGAATTTTCATCCATAAGCCTTTCTTCATAGGACAAGGCGTTGACTCTCTCTGTTGTGATACCGACCGGAAGGGTGGTGCCGAGAGGCGACGGAGAATCGGTGAAGCTTTCGACCGCGGCATACGGCGAATCCACCCGTCCGAAGCGGTAGGGCAAGTGCAATCCGAACAGCATAAGGCTCTGTCTTTCGGCAAACTCACCGCTCGGTTGGAGGTCGTTTTGCCGTTCTTCTACGGAAAAAGAAGCTTCACGGGTCGTTCGCGCCAGGATACGCGCGTCGGCATGTACCAGCCTTGACGTTCCCTGCTCATCCCCCATCACACCGCTGATCAACAGCTGTCCTTCGATCACACCCGAGCCTTCTTCGATCTCGGTGGATCCCTCGAGCGCTTCGATCCTGAGGATCACGCCGTCACGCTTCGCTTTGATATTGCAGGGCGCGTAGATATCCGTGACCTCGGGCGCGGGGGCTTCTTCTTTGATCTCGACAGACGCATAGGAGCCTTGGAGATTCACCGCCATCCAGCCGACGTCATGATTCTCTAAAAGAATATTACGTGCGATCCGCTGAACGTCAAGCATCGGTTTGAACGCTCCGATATACAGCCCCTGTTCGCGCAGTTCCTCTTTCATCTCGATATAGCTGACCCGATCCAGACCCGTGATATCGATGCTCCAGACGAACATCGACATCACAAAAACCGTGAGGATAAAAGCGCACCCGCCTATGACGATCCCGACCCGATCGCGGTAACGGCTGACAAAGTCGGGCAAGCCGCCTTTCTCGCTGTGGCGAAGCTTCACACCTGCCTTATGAGCGGTCACACGGATGCGGCGGTAGTCGGAGCGGTACATACACGCGGTAAAGCACTCTCCCCTGCGCTGTACGTCCCACAGCCGTATACCGCACCGAGAAGTGATATTGAGAAAACGTTCGGGATATCTTCCGCTGATCGTAAAGCGGACGTATCCGCGGATATATCGCAACAATCCTAACAGCATAGGTTACACCGTAAAAGTCACGGCGGTGATGAAGCCGTCGATGATGAGCGCCGACTCTGAGATACAGCGCAGATTCAGCTCTCTGCCCGCTATCGACACGATCATTCCCTGCGTATTCACCCGCACGGTCTCTGTCGAATATTCCAGCACGCCCTTGCTGCCCTCAATCAGGATCTCACGGTTACCGCTGAGTTCGATACACGGCGCGTTCGTTACCGGAAGCAGCGGCTGCTTTCTCTTTTTCTCATGCGTATTATCTTTTGTCATCAAATCACCCATTTATTTTTATGAGAAAGCTCGCATATATATTATCGGTGAATGAAATGAAATGGCAAAGATTATTCGATCTCAGAAAAATAATAACGCTGATCACGGCGATCACAGGGCTGTACATCTGTCTGAGATATTCCTCGGAATGTGCGGAAGGCATCCGTAAGGGACTGCTGTTCTGTGTCGAGGCGCTCGTGCCGTCGCTGTTCATGTTTATGGCGCTGTCGTCGTATATCGTCAAAAGCGGGTTTGCAGAGCGATTGACTAAGCCTTTCAGCCGGCTGTCGCAAGCGCTGTTCGGGATGTCACCGGTGGGACTGTCGGTGATCCTCTTAAGCATGATCGGAGGCTATCCGGTAGGCGCGAGATGTGCCGCGATGCTGTATGAGCAGAAGAAGATCGGTCGCAGAGAAGCGGAAAAGCTGGTGATGATCGCCGTCTGCGCGGGACCGGGGTTTCTCATGAGCTACGTCGGCAACGCCCTGCTCGGTAACGGGAAAGCGGGTCGGCTTTTGCTGTATGCGGAGCTGATCGGCGTGATCCTTACCGGGATCATCATCGGGAAGCTCATGCGCATCGAACCTTCACAGGTTCGGCGAACAGCTTTAGAAAAGCCTGCGCAAAACCTCTTGGTCACATCCGTGACAGATGCTTCGCGCGCGACCTTTCATATGTGCGCGATGGTAGTGCTGTGCGCGGCGATGATCGAGGTGATCGCGGCTGTCTCTACGAACGAAACGCTGACGGATATCCTCTCGGCTGCGCTCGAGATCACGACCGGATGTCAGCGGATGTGCACAAAGTACCCTCTGTATCTGATCGCTTTCTTCATCGGTTTCGGCGGGATCTCGGTGCATTTGCAGATCTATGCGGGCGTTGGAGATCTACCGATTCAAAAAGGTTTATTTTTCCTGTACAGAATTTTACAAGGTATAATCACCGCCGCGATCACATATATATTACTTATGATCTTTCCCGTGGAACAGAGTGTTTTCAGCACGGTCGACGTACCCTTGACGATGTCGCGATCCGCGACATTATTCGGATCGGGTGCGCTGATACTGTCGTCGCTCTGCTTTCTCGGAAGCGTTCGGCAGATCAGAAAAAAGTCTGAGTAATCGGTTGAGATTGCCACAGCCCCGTTAGGGCTTCGCAATGACTTATTCTATAAGCCGGATAAAGATAGTCGCGGCAGATAAAATGTCACGCGATAAAGTATTATTATCGGAGGTAACTATGTGCGGAATCGCAGGATGGTTGGATCAAACCCGACCGATCAATGAAGAGGAAGAAATTTTGCAGAAGATGTCTGAGAGCCTCAAGCGGCGCGGTCCGGATGAGCACGGCACGTACATCCGCCGTCACGCGGCTCTCCTGCACCGACGGCTGTCGGTCATCGACCCCGAAAACGGTCAGCAGCCGATGAGCACCCTGTATGAAGGCGAAAAATTCACCATCGTCTATAACGGCGAGCTGTACAACACCGATGAGCTGAGAGAAGAGCTGAAGGCGGTCGGATTCGGATTCGGCACACACAGTGATACAGAAGTCCTGCTCAAGACGTACTGCTACTATAAGGAAAAGTGCGCCGAGAAACTCAACGGCATCTTCGCCTTCGCGGTCTATGAAGAAAACGCCGGTCGGCTCTTCCTGTGCCGTGACCGCGTCGGCGTCAAGCCCCTGTTTTACCATACCTACAAGGGCGGTATCGTATTCGCCTCAGAGATCAAAGCGATCCTCAACAGTGGAACGGTGTCCCCCGTCGTCACCGAAGAAGGCTTATATGAGCTATTCTTCTTAGGCCCTGCCAGAACGCCCGGCAACGGGATCTTCAAAGGCATCCGAGAATTATTGCCGGGGGAATACGCGGTGTATGAGGACGGCGAGCTGCGCAAAAGCCGCTACTTTCGGCTTACCGCTCATCCCCATGAAGCGGATGAAAAGGAGACCGTCGAGAAAGTTCGTTATCTGCTGACCGACGCGATCGAGCGACAGCTGGTCAGCGACGTACCGATGTGCTTCTTTCTATCGGGCGGGCTGGATTCATCCATCATCTGTCAAACGGCTGCAAATTTCCATAGGAGAAATAAACTCTCTCCCATCGACACCTACTCGGTCGAATACGTCGACAACCGTCAGTACTTTACTAAGTCACTGTTTCAGCCGAACGCCGACTACGAGTACATCGGGCTGATGGTACAGAGCTGCGGGTCACGCCATCATGAGATCGTCCTCGATAACGCGGATGTGCTGGAGGCGCTCTATCCCTCAGTGATCGCCCGCGATCTGCCGGGTTATGTAGACATTGATTCTTCCCTGCTCCTGTTCTGCAAGGAGATCAAAAAGAATTTTTCCGTCGCGCTGTCGGGCGAATGTGCCGACGAGCTGTTCGGCGGCTATCCGTGGTACCACAACCACGACATTCTCTTTGAGGACTGTTTCCCTTGGTCAAGGGAGCAGGGCGTCAGACGGCAGGTGCTGAAAAAAGGGATCCTTCCCAAGGGCGAAGAATATGTCAGAGAAAGGTATCTCGATACCATCCGCGCGGTCGATACCCTACCCGATGACAGCGCGATCGACCGCCGTATGCGAGAGATGTTCGCTCTGAACTACTACTGGTTCATGCAGTGCCTTCTGGAGCGCAAGGATCGCTGTTCGATGTACTCGGGGCTGGAGGTCAGAGTACCGTTCTGCGATTACCGTCTGATCGACTGCGCCTACAACATGCCGTGGGAGTACAAGGCGCTCAGTGGCAGAGAGAAAGGCGTCATCCGCAAAGCGTTCGAGGGGATCCTCCCCTATGACATCTGCTACCGCAAGAAAAGTCCCTATCCCAAGACCCACAACCCTGTCTACATGGAGCTGTGCAAGAAGAAGATCGAAGAGATCTTAGGCGACAAAAACAGAAGGATCAACAGCCTCATCGACGCGAACGGGGTCAGAGAGATCATGGAACATCCCGAGAATATCCGCTCGCCTTGGTACGGACAGCTGATGAAAGCGCCCCAGATCCTCGCCTATCTGATCGAGGTCGACTACTGGCTCGAGAGCTACAAGGTAGAGATAGATCCGCACTAAAAATGACAACGCTGTCATTTTTTCAGAAGAATCGGAACGATTTCAAAAAAATCTCATAGAATGTTAATAAATTAGTCATTTTTTGTTCTAAACAGCGACACAAAAGACTGTTATGATTAGAGCATACCATCAATGACTAGCGGAACAAGAAAGGAAGTGGCAGAATGAAAGGCGAGAATTACCGTGAGCTGAGCGCGTATTTTCAAGGAACCAAAGCGCGCAGCAATACCATCAAGGCGCTCCATGACGTTCTGCCGCTGGTGATGTACATCTTCTATCCCATTCAGCTGATCGTCCTAGCCGTCAACGACGGACTGGCAAGCGAAAAATTCCTGCGCTTTGCGCTGATACCGCTGGGAACGCTGATCGTGATCTCGATCGTCAGAGCGATCATCAACGCGAAACGTCCCTATGAGGTATACGACTATACCCCGCCGGTAAGAGCGACGACCAAGGGCAAGAGCTTTCCGTCGCGTCACACGGTATGCGCGTTCATCATCGCGATGGCGTTCCTGTATTTGCAAACGCGTATCGGCGTCATCATGCTCTTCGTCGCCGCGGCGATCGGCGTGACCAGAGTTCTCGCGGGCGTCCACTTCATCCGTGACGTCGTCAGCGGAGCCGCGATCGGCGTGTTGATCGGCATACTGGGATACTTCGTATTTTGATTTATTCCTCCTCTCCTTTTGAATATATAGTAAGAAAAGCGTGGGCTTCCATGAAGCTCACGCTTTTTGTTCTTCTTTATGGAGTTTCGGATGGATGAAATGCACGTTGATGTGGTGCACCAGCGTCACGATACCGGCAAAGATGCGCTTCACTCGCGCCGACAGCGCCCGGAAGCGGTACACAGTACGCGCCGAACCAACAGTAAGCCTGCAAAGCGTAGATGTCGATCACGTTGATCTTAGTCCCCGCAAGCTCGGGGATGTTATACAGCGCGCCGTAGAAGACCAAAACGCCGATGGAGATATAGGTGACGCGCTCGATAAAGTTCAAGAGAAACGAGCCGATCAGCGCTTTTTTGTTATGACTGAGCAGCAAAACGGAATTTTTGAAGCGTCTGACAGAGTCGTCGATCCTGCCGAGATACTCCTGCTTATCCTTGACGATATGCAGAAACGCCGCGATGTTGACAAGGATCCTCGCAAGGCGCATGACCATCTTCTCGGAGACCATGATCATCACATAGATCGACAAAAACAACAGCTGGATCAAAAGCCCGATGATAATACACAGCTTGACGATCCACGAATCAATGTTGAAAAAAAGATTCGGGCGCAAGATAAAGGTGACCACAGCCAGCGCCATCAGCGACGCTGTGTACATCAAGAGGTTCACCGAGAGGATCGCCGAGGTGTGGGAGATCGGGATCCCGTCCTTGACCATATAGTAAGCCGACGCGGGCTGTCCGCCTGTCGCGGAGGGCGTGATCGCCGAGAAGTAGATATCGGCGGAAGCGTAGGAATAGTTCTTTGACGGGCGTTTGTGATACCCCATCGTGCGCGAGAGCAGTCCGATACTCATGCCCTTGAAGCCAATGTTCATGAACATACATAAGAACGCTCCGAGCAAAAAAGGCCAATGGATCTTTTTGACGAACTCGCCGACCGAGCTGATCGAGAAGCCGTCTTGATTGCTGAATATGATAAAGAAGGTCAGTCCGATCATCGCCAAAAGCACCGATACGTTGATGATCTGTTTCTTGATACTCGGTTTTTTCGTACCCATCGGACACCTCCTTCGGCAGCTGAGCTGCTGTGATAACAGCCTGCGGCAAATGATGAACCATTGAATCAACAGCCTAATCAATATAGCTTATATTTTACCCCAAAGAGCCCTGTCCGTCAAGTTACAATAAATGAATAAGTATGCCGACACCGTGTATACTAGCCATATGAATATTCGAGAATTACTCAGTGAAAGCAGTATCGAGATCGGCGCGGAGCTGTTCTCTAAGGACGAAGCGCTCGACAAGCTGGTCAGCCTGCAAAATATACAAGATAAAACCGCCCTGCGCGAAGAGATCCGCGAGCGTGAAGAAAAGGGCAACACCGCAGTCGCGGGCAGGATCGCGATCCCCGACGTGGTCCACCGCGGCTCAAATAAAACATCGGTCAGCGCGCTGACGCTCAAAAGCGGCGTTGATTACGGCGCTCCCGACAAGCGGAAGGTCACGCTGATCTTCATGATCAGCGGCAAGAGCGGGACAAATGAGCACGCCGCCGCGAAAGCGCGTCTTTTGCGCCTGTTGATGGATTCCGCCTTCACCGCTCAGCTATGCTCCGCCCAAAGCAAAGAGGAATTTTTGCGGCTGATCGAAGAGCGCGAAAGGCTGCGCTTCACTCCCGCACAGCCGGACAGACATTTCGATTGTTCTAAATTTCTTTTTGAGAACAATAAGAAGCTGCGATCTCGCAAAAGACGCTTCTTTCGTTTCAAAAACGCGTAATACTAATACTAAGTAGCAATAAAAAGGGGCTGTCGCAAAACGAGAAGTTTTGCGGCAGCCTTAGCTTTCGATAACAAATAGTATTTATAAGCTGTTT
Source organism: uncultured Ruminococcus sp. (assembly GCA_902790985.1). Classification (GTDB taxonomy): domain Bacteria; phylum Bacillota; class Clostridia; order Oscillospirales; family Acutalibacteraceae; genus Ruminococcoides. The sequence continues at coordinate 22 of CADAUE010000024.1, read as the reverse complement.
ATACTCAGCATAGAATCGCATC
>CADAUE010000023.1:10116-28859 GCA_902790985.1 uncultured Ruminococcus sp. | reverse complement strand
TAACCAGAACGTTGTTACTGTGTCCGGACGCCAGACGGCGCAATGCGCCGTGCTACCATGAAACTGCTCGACAAACTTACAATTTGTATATCCAACAACCAAACGGAGCCCGGTCAACGACCGGGCTCCGTTATGTCATATTCGGCGGACAATCATTCCGCGGTGAAGGTGTAGGTGAAGGGGGCGGAGGTCTCCGCATAGGCGTTCATGGCGACGATCTTCGCTTTATAGGTCTTGCCGCTTTCCAGCTTGCCAAGGTTCACGTCGTACTTGTCCTCCTCAAACAGGTACATGTACTTGCCGGAGAAGTTATCCGCCGCGAAGGGCACGCCCGCCCGGGTGACGCTGACCTTGTAGCTTTCCACCACGTACCGGTCTTTGGCCCCGGTGAAGGTGAGGATCGTCTCGCCGTTCTCGTTGACCGACGTGGAAACGACGGTGTCCGCCGGGAAGACCGGCGCTTTATCCCGCAGCTTCATTTTCAGATAGGAATACTCATAATTGCGTCCCGCAAGGTCGGTGAGGTAATACTCCGAATCGAAAAACTGATCGGTGATCAGGTCGTAGAGCCTGATGCGCACGTTGCCGTCGAAGGGGTTCGTGGAGTAGCTGCCCTCGGGAACACCGTAGTTCTTCGGGTCATAACCCCAGTTGAACTGGGTAGGATCGCCGGACTCGTCGATGGTCGCGAAGTCATACATCGGGTTGATCTGAACGTGGGTGACGCCGAGGCTCTTCAAGTAATCGATACCGGTGGAGATCACACCCTCGTTGTCAAGGGTAGTGCCGGTCTCGGTGAAGCCGAGGAACTTGCCGCGGTTCGCCTCACTGACGCCGGAGTTCTCTGCATAGGAGAAGTCCTTGACATGAACCTCCCAGATGATCGCCTGAGACTGTTTATCCGTGAAAACATGCTTGTCGCTTTCCCAGCCCTCGGGATCGGTCTTGCTGAGATCAACGACCATGGAACGGTCGCCGTTCACGCCGACTGCATAGGAATATACGTCCTGAGATTCGACTGTTTTTGTTGCGGTAGAATTGTAGATGTGGTTGGGGTTGGTGATGGTGTAGGTGTAGTAGGTGTTGACGATGTCGCCATCGACGGTGGTCGTCCATACGCCTGTCCACTTTTCACCATCCATCAGCTTTTCCATCTCGACAGAGCCGAGATCCTGTGCGCCTTCTTCAGCATCGGAGCCGGTCGCGTAGCGATTGAGCTTGACCTCAGTCGCGAGCGGCGCCCAAACCTTGAAGGTGGTCGCTTCGGGAGAATAGAGCGCACCCAACTCTCCGTCGTAGGCATATTCCGCGTCCAGCGCCATAGCCGCGTTGCTGTAGGGATTCGTCGCCGCGGATGCAGAGAACATCGCGACAGACATCATCGATACAACAAGAACCACGCACAGGAGCAGAGATATGAGTTTTCTTGTTTTTTTCATGCTTTTTCCTCCTTAAAATGTATTAAATTTATGATTGACAAAGATCATAAACAAAGTAGGTAAAAGGATATTTGCAGATTATTCTTCGATATCGATCCTTTGCATCTTGCGCTTTTTCGATACGCGAACATAGATCGCGATCCCGCCGAGCAGAAGGATCACACCTGCCGCGATCAAGATATACAGCAGGTAATTGACAGCGGGCTTTCGATAGTAGACCAGAACGTTCAGCTCGTTTTCGGAAAAAACAGCGTTCTCGTTAGAAATATCGTAATACTCATAGCCCTCAAACTCGAGGTTATCGATCTCCAGCTTGTCTCCTTCGACGCCCATGTAGGACTTCATCTCGAGAAAAGTGCCGTTATCCGCGAGATACAGCACGTTGGCAAAGCAATTGTACTCGGAGCCTTCGGGCGGATCGATCGCTTTTTTGTAGTGATAAACCACCTCGATCGGCTCTTTGGTATACTGACCCGCGCCGTTATCGGGGAGATTCTCTAAATCAAGCGCATAACCCTTGATACCGGCGATAGCGGGCGTAAAATACTGTTGTCCGACGCGGTTGGTCATCACGACGGTATTGGTCAACAGCTTATCCTCGTCGTTGACGAATTTGATGGTGACCGTAGAGTAATCGCCTTGATAAGCCTCACAATCGACGTTCACGGTATCGTAATCCTGCGTAAATGTACCGCTCAAAGCGGAACGTGACAGAATATTGTAATTGAACAGGATCTCCGACGGAGTAGACGCGACGTAGGTTTCGTTCAAGTTCCCTGTCAACCGCTCTTCACAGACGATCGCACCGCTGTTTTTGCGGTCTTTATAGCGGATATATAACAGACATTCGGACGCTTGCTGTTCGATCGAGGGAAAGCTGTCGGCGTCGACCAGAATACACGCGGAGGTCGACGGTACGCTGACAGAACCTTTCTCAGTACCGAGAGAGGATAATCCGGCGCGGTGATCGTCGGCAAGGATCACCCAGTTGCCGTCGGGCAAAGTGACCTTGGAAGGTTTTTCCGGATCGCCGTTAAGGATCACGACAGCGGTCGGAGAGCCTTGTAAAGAGATCGAATAAGCAATCGTATTCTTTTCGGAAGCGTCAAGATAAGCGATCGTCGAAGCACCGGTTCCGTCGCGCAAAGCGGGGATCGCTCTACGGATACTGATCAATCCCCTGTAGTAATCGGTCATAGAAGTGAAGCGATAACGTGATTTCCAGTCCAACTGATTGATCTCAACGGACGACTTGTAGGAATTATCGTCACCCTCTTTCGTCCTGCCCAGCTCTTCACCCGCCAGCATGAACGGGATCCCGCGAGACATCAAGACCGCCGCGGCAGACAGCTTATTCATCGCGACAAGGTCTTCACGGCGCAGACCGTATTTTTCGTCGCCGTGAGTGGAAGCGGTCAGCTTATCATAAAGTGTCAAATTATCGTGACAGGAAGCGTAATTCACGCATTGAGACGGTACGGAAGCCCATCCGCCGCCGTCGCCCTCGATCGCGCCGCGAACGCCTCCCTTCGAGGATCCATCCTGCACAAAGCCTTTTTCGGACGGATTGAAGTTTGAGCCCTTGATCGCGTCGCGTCCGGTATCGTTGAACGCGCCGATCCCTTTATCGAGCTTATACAAATTATCTTGATTCGCCAGTTCTACACCGGCGGCTACTTCGGTGCTCATGTTCCACGCTTCGCCGTACATGATGATCTTGTCGCCGTCGGGCAGCGCGTTCAGATCGGCACGGATCCCGTTCATCGTCTCGACGTCCATCAAACCCATCAGATCAAAGCGAAAACCGTCGATATGGTATTCTTTCGCCCAGTAGCTGACGGATTCACGGATAAATTTGCTAACCATCGCGCGCTCGGTCGCAACGTCGTTGCCGCAGCCGGAGCCCTGTGACCATGTCCCGTCCTCTTTGATGCGGTGATAATAAGCGGGGACGAGTTGGTTGAAGAAAGAATCCTCGGAAAAATAGGTATGGTTATAGACGACGTCCATGATCACGCCGATACCGGCTTCATGAAGCGCCTGTATCATCTGTTTACACTCTGTGATGCGTACCCTGCCGTCGTAGGGATCAGAGGAATAAGAGCCCTCGGGAACGTTGTAGTTCTTCGGGTCATAGCCCCAGTTATACTGATCGTCAAGGGGCTGTGATTCGTCGATGGAAGCAAAATCATAAAACGGATTGATCTGAACATAATTCACACCCAGTTCCTTTAGATAGGAAACGCAGGTCGATATGCCGCCCTCGGAACCGTTGAGGGTAGTATCCGATTCGGTAAACGCCAGGAACTTGCCGCGGTTGCTCTCACTCACGCCCGAGGACGCGTCCGCGGAAAAGTCCCGCACGCTGACCTCCCAGACGATCGCGTCGGAAGGATTGCTCACACGGGAGAAGCTGTCGTCAGACCACCCCTTGGGATCGGTATCGGAAAGATCGACGATCATCCCGCGGTTACCGTTCACGCCGACCGCCTTCGCGTAGGGATCGACCACCTCATAGGTGTTGTCCCCTACCGTGACCTTGTAGGTATAATACATGTTTTTATAATCGCCTTCCAGCGAAATATACCATGTGCCGACCGACTTGGAATACTGCATCGGTTTTACCGCAAGGGTATTGAAGCCGTCTTCTTCATCAGAGCCGGTCTTGTAGATACAGACCTTCACCTCGTCGGCAGCGGGTGACCAAACCTTGAAGGTGGTATAATCCTCTGTATAGGTCGCGCCGAGGTCGGTATCGGTATAGACGGTCTCATCCAGCTTCTTGGCGTAAGCGGCATATCCGAGCTTTTGGGGGTTCGGCTTAGGCGGTTCGGTAGGAGGCTCAGTCTCAGCTTCGGTAGGCTCTTCGGTCTCTTCGACTGTCTCTTCCTCTATCGCCTCTTCCTCACCCTCGGCATAAAAGCAGGTGACCACAGCGCTCAAAAGGCATATAAAGACTAAAAATAGTGAAATTATACGTTTTAACATCGGTAATTGAACCTCAATTTAGCGGATTTATACATAGATATCATATCAAATAAGTCTACAAAATTAATTCTATATTCGAATAATCTATAAGAATATTCGATAAAATTTTAAGAAGTTTATATTTGACGCAGCCTGCTCCGTAAAGATGGAACCACATTACGTTTCGTTGCATACTATATAATACCAATTACCGGAAAGGAGAACCTTATGGAAATGGTGACATATACCGTACGTCCGGGGAACACCGTGTACGCGATCGCCCAGTTTTTCGGTACGACGGTCAAAGAGATCGCACAAGCGAACGGGCTGACACATCCCTATACGATCTATCCCGGGCAGGAGCTGGTGATCCCGATCGAAGATATTCGCTCGCCGAGGTACTATGTGGTACGTCCGGGCGATACCATCCTCAGCATCGCCGACCGCTACGGTCTGGAGATAGAGAACCTTTTGGCGCTGAACCGACTGGAAGATCCCAACATCATCTATCCGGGTCAGATACTCAGACTGACCAAGTAAGAACGACCGCTGTTCCGATACCGAACAGCGGTTTTTTTCTGATAATGAAATAAAGGCGACAGTCCCCTGCCGCCTTATGTACTTCCCTACTGTTGATGATCCTTGACCTTTTTGATACCGTAGATCCTTCTGAGGAAGAATGACAGTACCTTCGGATGATCGAGCACGACTACCTTCATCACAGCCTCCTGTCATAGCGGTTCAACACCGCCGCGCAATACAGGTAACGATCAGCACGATCGCCGCGATCACGCACACCGCCTTCGTCGGCAGGATAGACGCTACGATCAGTCCCGCGCCGAAAGCGATCGGCACGCTGCAGCTTTTACATCGTTTCATGATCATCACCTCTTTTACATAGTACGCGCCTTGATCAAAAATGTTACCGTTGAAATATACGCTCACTTTTGTTACAATAGAGTCGGTGATGACATGCGACAACTAACGATCAACAAAAACGACGCAGGTCAGCGGCTGGACAAGTATCTTTCCAAACGCTTCAAGACCATGCCGAAATCTCTGATGTACAAATATCTCAGAACAAAATATATCAAGCTCAACGGTAAAAAGGTTCAGCCGGATGTTTTCCTCAGCGAGGGCGATGTACTGACCTTTTATATCCGCGACGAGTTCTTTGAAGAAAAGAAAAGCTACGACTTTTTGAAAGCCGGCAAAGAGCTTACTATCGTTTATGAGGATGAAAACATCCTGCTATTAGACAAAAAGGTCGGTGTGATCTGCCATCAGGATAACCGCTACGACAGCGATTGTCTGAATCTTCGCGTCCTTAGATATCTCTACGAAAAGGGCGAGTACGATCCCGAGAAGGACAAAAGCTTCACCCCCGCGTTGTGCAACCGCATCGACCGCAACACCGGCGGTATCGTAATCGCGGCGAAAAATGCTGAGGCATTACGTATAATGAATCAAAAGATCCGCGACAATGAGCTGCGCAAGTACTATCTATGTGTGGTAAAAGGAGTTCCCACGCCGTCGCACGCCATCCTGACAGCTTTCCATCGCAAGGACGAAAGCACCAATACCGCCGATATTTCCGACCGACCGCTCGAAGGCTATAAAGAGATCGTCACCGAATACTCGGTACTCATGAAAGAAACCGATCGCAGTCTGTGCGAAGTACTGCTCCACACGGGACGTACCCATCAGATCCGCGCGCATATGGCGCATATCGGTCACCCGCTGCTCGGCGACGAAAAATACGGGGATAAAAGGTTCAACGCGCGTTATCACACAAAGCGTCAGGCGTTGTACTCCTACAAGATCGAATTCGCTTTTACCTCTCCTTCGGGATGCCTGAGCGAACTGAACGGCAAAAGCTTCTCGGTCAAGACGGTCAAATTCGCCGACAGTACGATCATGGAACTATAAAAGAAAAGTCATTCCAAACAATTCGTTCGGAATGACTTTTATCTTTTTGACTTATACTAATCCTTAATAAAAAGATTTAATCAGATATTAGGGATAAAGGTTTTAATTAAGGATTAGTATTATTTTTCGGGGTTGATCCGCATCATCGCGCACATCAGACCGCGGTCGCCTTTCGTTGCCCGATGGCTCCATAAAAGCTCGCTGTTGTGCTTAGTACAGATATCGCTGACGGTGATGTTCTCGGGATTGACGCCGCAGGATAGCAGGATCTGACGGTTACATTCGAGCATATCGACCATATACTTTCCGCCGTCCTTCGGGAAAACGAATCGATCGCTGTCAAGTCCCAGCGCGTAGAATTCCTCTGCGCAGGGTCCGTCGACCTCATAACAACAGACAGAGATATTCGGACCGATCGCGCAGACAAGATCTTTCGGGTCGGTACCAAAGCTGTCGCGCATAGTCTGTACGACCTTTTCGGCGATCCTGCCGACCGTCCCGCGCCAACCTCCGTGAGCGAGACCGATCGCGTGGGTCGCGGTATCGACAAAGAACAGCGGCGTGCAGTCGGCGTAGTAGGTGCATAAGGTCACACCGGGTTCGATCGTCACCAGCCCGTCGACGCTCTCCATATCCTTTTCGCGGTAGATACCGATCCCTTTTTCGGCTGAGGTACATACTCTGACAAAGGTGTGGTGATCCTGCGCGGACGCGACGAGGGAGCTGTAGTCAAGTCCCGCGGCGTTGCAAAGGAGCTTATAGTTCTCGGTAACCGCGTCGCGATCATCGTGATCGAAGCTCATGTCCATCGGATGACGAGTGCGTGAGTCTTTGCCGATCTTGGTGGAAAAGGCGTGGCGGATGAAAGGTATCTGTGACAGGCGGTCGTAGGTCAGAAAGGCTACGCCGTCGACGGTATTTAGTGTAAAAATATCAGAATGAAAGTCCATATTATCCTCAATTCTATTGTTGATAAAAAATATTATACTACCGATCGTTATGACTTGCAATAGTGAAAATATAATGATATACTACAATAAGGTATTTCATATACTTATCAATCTCACAAATGGTGACAGCTATGAAAAAACAACTCTTCGGAAACAGCATCGTACCATCCTGCGTTTACTGTGAACACTCGATCACAGAGGGCAACGCGCAGATATGCACCGTACACAAAACGCTGAAGAACGGCAAATGCAGAAAGTTCCAATATAATCCCATCATGCGTGAGCCAAAAGGTATGGCGCCGCTGAAAAGCTACAGCAAAGAAGATTTTGCTCTGTAAAGGAGAATAACGTGGAAAATACACTGACAGCAAGGAACAGATTCGTCAAGATCTGCTCTTGTATCGCGATCTGGCTGATCGCGGCTTTGTTTGCAATCTTATCCATCGTGAGTATTCTGCAAACCTGCCGTATCGATCAAGCGAACCCCTACTCTGAGATCGTCAACTATGACAACGATCTGGTGCTGACCAATCTCGCGCTGATCGGTCTGACGATCCTCGGGGCACTGTTCTTTATGCGCAAGAACATCTCGATCAGTAAGGTGAACACCAAATTCATCATTCTTGTGATGATCCTTGTTACTACGATCGTGTCGTTGGCGTGGATCAATCTGGTTCAGTCGATCGCGAGCGGCGACGCGATGATCCTGCTCAATACCGCACGCGACGCGGCAAAAAATGAATTTCGCAGTTTTCACAGCTCATATGATTACTACGGCAACTTCAGCTATTATCTGTACTATCCTTTCCAGCTGGGTTATGTTCTCTTCGCGGAGATCCTCTTCCGTATTTTCGGCGCCAACAGCTCCGATATCCTGCTCCAGATCCCGAATGTCATCGCGCTGGATTTTGCCTATGTCGGCATGGTGATGATCGCAAAAAAGCTCTTTGACCGCAAGTCGGTCACCAACCTGACCGCGATCACGCTGACGGTCTGCTTCCAGCCGATGTTCATGACCACCTTCACCTACGGTCTGATCTTAGGTATCACGTTCTCGATATGGAGCGTTTATCACATCATCCGCTATATGAGAGAGAACAGGCTTTTGAACGCGGTCTTCGCCGTACTGCTCATGGCGATCTCCGTCCTCTTGAAGTATAATAATATGATCCTGCTAGCGGCGGTATGTATCGCGCTGATCCTGCACGCGATCGACAAAAAGAAGCTGCTCTCACTCGCGGTCGTCGTCGTGATGATATTCTGTTCGGTAGGTTTACAGAAAGCCGTGATCGCAAGCTACTCCGCACGAAGCGGCGCTGAACTGAAAACGCAGGTATCCCAAACCCTGTACGCTTTCCTCGGTATCAGCGAATCGGGCATGGCGCCGGGCTGGTACAACGGCAAAGCGATGGAAACGCTGCGTGATAACAAGATGGACGTCGACAAAGCAAATCAAGTCGCGTCCGACGGGATCAAACGGCGGTTGACCGAACTGAGCTCCGCGAACCAACTCGGGGAGTTTTACTGGAAAAAGTATATCAGCCAATTCAACGAACCCAGCTACGAATCCATCTGGATCAGCCAGGTGCGCAAGCACAATTATCCCGAGGGCGAGAAGCTGCCGGCGTTGGTAGATTCGGTCTACTCGGGCGGTATGCAAAAGGTTTTTGACAACTGGTTCAACTACTTTGTGATGTTGATCTATCTATCGTTCACCGCGGGCATGATCTTCATGATCTTCCGCAAAAAGCTCACGACCGAGAGCTTGATCCTGCCGGTCGCGATCCTCGGAGCGATCCTCTACCATATGCTGTTTGAAGCCAAAAGTCAGTATATCCTCCCCTACTTCATCCTCATGATTCCCTTCGCCGTATACGGATTCACGGAGAGTATGCGCGCCATCAAAAAAAAGACAGCTATCCTGTTCAAATAGCCATAGCAAAAGCGCCGCGGAAGATCCGCGGCGTTTTCTGATATTCAGTTGTATTCTTTAACGCTGATAATACGAGGCGACCTTTTGCAGCTTGCGTGTAGCTGATTTGATATGTCGTGAGACAGTGGAATTAGACAAATGCAACATGACGGCGATGTCCTTCATCTTGATACCTTCCAAATAATACATCGTGATACAGTCACGCTGGCGATCGGTCAGCTCGTATCGGATCGCGCGGGCAAGGATCTTCTTCATCCTCTCGCGCTCGGGACGATTGCTTGAGCCGTGCTGATAGAGTGAAAACGCGATGAGATCGCTGTTGTCATCGCTCAGATACACCCTTTCACACCTCATATAGCAACCACCCTCGCACGTAACAGTTCAGCGGTACGCAGCAGCTCGCGATAGATCCCGCGATAAGCGATGATCGTATCAGAGATACTTTTACGTGCATCGGAATTCAGTTTTTTGTCATTCAAAAGAGCTTTCTTCTTCTCAATAACTGAGAGTACGCGGTCGGCATTCTCCAAATACTCGTCCGCCCATTCGCTATAGTTCATTCAGTTTTTCCTTTCGATTCACTACATTCTGTAACCGGACTATGCTTATTCAATGATACCGCTCAAAAGAGCAACGGTCCTTGCATCACAAACCGTCTGAGCATGGGGCAGCTCTGAGAAAGAGGTATATCTTCCACAATGATATACGGTATCTCTCCTCCTCTACTTCTATTATACCAGATAAGCGGCGATGAATCAAGAGATTTTCGAATATTTGTTCTAATTTTGTGCTAAAATAAAAGGCGGCTTGGAAACCGTCTTTTATTTCTGTACTTTCGGAACAGGCTTCTTTTTCTCTTTTGGTTCAAGCTCAGCGGCTTTTTTAATGATCTTGACATGGTCGTAACACTTCTTGAAGGTGATACGCCCTTCAAAATCACGCTTACATTTTCTACAGCGAAAATGCGCGCGGAAGCTCTTGTTTTTCAGCCTCCACTTGCTGCGGCGCAAAGCGCGCTTACCGCAGATATCACAATCCATGTACATTTCCTTTTTATCGACGTGGGGGTCTTTCAAGTCACAAATATTATAATTCTTGAAGGTGACCCTGCTGTAGAAATCATCGTCGCAGGTGTAGATATAGCTTCGCAGCAGTTCTTCATCATACAGCGCCTTGAAGCATAACGCCGTCAGCTCCGCGTCGTTGTAGGCACGATGAAGATGCTCGTTCTCATAGCTGATCTCGAGCATCTCGGCGCAAGCGGACAGCCCGAGCTGATGACCTCGGTCATTGTATCCGATCGCGCGCTGACAGTACTTTTGCATGTTGACATAGTATTTGAGAAAGCTCAGCTTATCATTTCCAAAGAAATAACGGTAGTTCTCCATCAGTACGAGGATATCGCTGTTGCTCCATGTCATCAGCACGCCGTCACCCAAAAATTTGCGGAACTTCGAGATGACATGAGAAAAGCTGTTGCCGCTCTTCTTCAACTCTTCGAGGTTGATATGTGTCAGCGCAGCGACATGGGGATTGAGCTTCTTGGTGACCTGCGGAGAGATCATCTCGGAAAAAGTATCTACGATATTCAGTTGTCCATCCAGCTTCACGGCGCCGAACTCGATGATCTCGTTGAAAAAACGATGTCGGTTCTTTGAGTAAGCGCCGTTAAACTCCAAATCGAGGATAACGTATTCCATTTCGATAAGTTCTCTTTCATCGGGTACGGGTGACCCGCCCGCAACTGTTTACTGATAAGTGAACAAGATTACTTGTTCCTAAACTGGTGCTTCATGCGCTGTTCCTTGCTGAGGATCTCTTTGCGCATACGGATCGATTTGGGTGTGACCTCTACCAGCTCATCGTCGGCGATAAACTCAAGGCACTGCTCGAGCGACAGGATCGACGGAGGGGTCAGCTTCAAGGCGTCGTCAGAACCCGACGCACGGGTGTTGGTGATATGCTTTTTCTTGCAGACATTGACGGTGATGTCCTCAGCCTTAGGACAAGCGCCGACGATCATACCTTCGTAGACGTCTACGCCGGGACCTACAAACAGTCTGCCGCGCTCCTGCGCCGCATAAAGACCGTAGGTGACGGTCTCGCCGGTCTCGAAAGCGATCAGCGAGCCTTGATGGCGGGTAACGATATCTCCCTTATAGGGTTCATAAGAATCAAAAACGTGGTTCATAATACCGTTGCCGTTGGTATCGGTCAAGAACTCGGGGCGATAGCCCATCAGACCGCGGGACGGGATGCGGAACTCGATATGGGTCGAACCGCCGTCACGGGTACCCATATTGATCAGCTCCGCCTTGCGGGAGCCGAGCTTCTCCATCACAGCGCCGACATAGCTCTCCGGCACTTCGATCATCAGATACTCGATCGGCTCACAGAGAACGCCGTCGATCGTCTTGGTGATGACCTGCGGACGGCTGACCTGGAACTCATATCCCTCGCGGCGCATAGTCTCGATCAGAATGGACAGATGCAGCTCGCCTCGACCGGACACCTTGAAGGTATCGGCGGAATCAGTCTCTTCGACACGCAGAGCGACATTGGTCTCGACCTCTTTGAACAGTCTGTCGCGGATGTTACGCGAGGTGACATATTTGCCCTCTCTGCCGGCAAAGGGAGAATTATTGACGATGAAGTTCATGGAGACCGTAGGCTCGTCGATCTTGACAAAAGGCAGTGGATCGATGGCATCGGTCGCGCATAAGGTCTCACCGATGTTGATATCCGTGATACCGGAAACGCAGACGAGATCGCCCATCTCGGCTTCATCACACTCGACGCGCTTCAAGCCCTCAAACTCATAGAGCTTCGATACTTTCACGTTAGTGGTCGTGCCGTCTTGATGGCACAGAACAGCCTGCTGACCGGATTTGACACGACCGCGTTCGACACGACCGACACCGATACGACCTACATACTCGTCATACTCGATGTTGGAGATCAAAAGCTGTAAGGGCGCGTCGATGTCACCCTGCGGCGCGGGGATCTCCTTGATGATCGCTTCAAACAGCGGCTTCATATCGGGGGTCATCTCATAAGGATCGAGCGAGGATACGCCCTCTCTCGCCGACGCGTAGACAACAGGGAACTCCAGCTGATCATCATCCGCGCCCAGCTCGATGAAGAGATCCAATACTTCGTCGATGACCTCCTCGGGACGTGCGCCGTCACGGTCGATCTTGTTGACGACGACCAGCGGCTTTTTTCCCAGTCCCAAGGCTTTTTTCAAGACGAAACGTGTCTGAGGCATACAGCCTTCGAATGCGTCTACCAGCAGCAGAACGCCGTCTACCATCATCAGGATACGCTCTACCTCGCCGCCGAAATCGGCATGTCCGGGAGTGTCGACGATATTGATCTTGGTATCTCCGTACATGACGGAGGTGTTCTTCGACAGGATCGTGATACCGCGCTCACGCTCCAGATCGTTGCTGTCCATGACGCGCTCGTTGACGACCTCGTTCGAGCGGAATATACCCGACTGGCGCAAAAGCTGGTCGACCAGCGTAGTCTTGCCGTGGTCAACGTGCGCGATGATCGCGATATTGCGTAAATTCTCTCTGTTAGCCATAATCTCACCTTAGTTTTCTCATTTGCGCTGTTGTTTCGTAAAAAGCGCAGACTTCCATATTTTACATTAGAATTATATCACTTTAGCGCTTTTATTACTATGTTGAAAATAAACGAAAATCAAATCACTTCTCAGAATATTATGTGCTTTACTTTATAACAAAAAAGATGTATAATAACAATATATTGTGCTTATCCATAGAAGAAAAGCATAAAATGTCGGCGGACTGACGGTCGCTACCCTCTTTCCGCCTTACCATGATAGATACTACTCAATAATCAGGAGGAACACTATGGGATTAACTTTAGCTGAAAAGATCATCAAGGCTCACCTCGTCACCGGTGAGATGAAGAAAGGTACCGATATCGGTATCAGAATCGATCAGACTTTGACGCAGGACGCTACCGGCACGATGGCGTACCTCGAATTTGAAGCGATGGGGATCGACCGCGTACGCACCGAGCGCTCTGTCGCCTACATCGACCACAACACCTTGCAGACCGGTTTTGAGAACGCGGACGATCACCGCTTCATCCAGACCGTCTGTAAAAAGCACGGTATCTACTTCTCAAGACCCGGCAACGGCATCTGCCACCAGGTACACCTGGAGCGCTTCGGCATCCCCGGCAAGACCCTTATCGGCTCCGACTCTCACACCCCCACCGGCGGCGGTATCGGTATGCTGGCGATCGGTGCGGGCGGACTGGACGTAGCGGTCGCGATGGGCGGCGGCGAGTACTACATCACCATGCCGAAGATCGTCAACGTCGAGCTGAAAGGCGAATTACAGGAGAATGTTTCCGCGAAGGATATCATCCTCGAAGTGCTGCGCATCATGTCCGTCAAGGGCGGCGTCGGCAAGATCATCGAGTATACCGGAGAAGGTATCAAGACGCTGACCGTCCCGCAGAGAGCGACCATCACGAACATGGGCGCGGAGTTGGGCGCGACCACCTCGATCTTCCCCTCCGACGAAAATACGCTTGAATTCCTCAAGGCACAAGACAGAGCCGACGCTTACACCGAGCTGAAGGCTGACGACGACGCTGAATATGACGAGCATATCGTCATCGATCTCAGCGAGCTCAAGCCGCTCGCGGCCTGCCCCCATTCACCGGACGCGGTCAAATCCGTTGAGGAGCTGGAAGGCATGGTCGTCAACCAGGTATGTATCGGTTCCTGCACGAACTCGAGCTACACCGACCTGATGAAGGTCGCGCATATTCTGAAAGGCAAGACTGTCGCCGACGGTGTATCCCTGGCGATCGCTCCCGGCTCTAAACAGGTCTTGAATATGCTCGCGCAGAACGGCGCGCTGTCCGACCTCATTGACGCGGGCGCGAGGATCCTGGAGAGCGCTTGCGGCCCGTGCATCGGCATGGGTCAGTCCCCGAACTCGAAGGGCGTTTCCCTGCGCACATTTAACCGCAATTTCTTAGGCCGCAGCGGAACCAAGGACGCTGAGATCTATCTGGTATCGCCCGAGGTAGCGGCGGTATCCGCCCTCACCGGCGTGATGACCGACCCGAGAAAATACGCGGACGGCTACAAAGTCGATATGCCCGAGCATTTCCTCATCAACGACAACATGATCATCGAACCGGCGTCTGTGGACGAAATGGACAAGATCGAAGTCCTGCGCGGACCGAATATCAAAGAGTTCCCCAAGACAACCGCTCTCTCAGAAAACATCAGCGCTTCCTGTTCCTTAAAGGTCGAGGACAACATCACCACCGACCACATCATGCCCGCAGGCGCGAAGATCCTGCCCCTGCGCTCCAACATCCCCGCGATCTCCGAATACTGCTTCACGGTATGCGACAGCGAATTCCCGAAACGCGCCAAGGAGCTGGGCTCTTCGATCATCGTGGGCGGCTCCAACTACGGACAAGGTTCATCCCGTGAACACGCGGCGCTCGCTCCCCTGTATCTCGGCGTCAAGGCAGTTCTGGTCAAGAGCTTCGCGCGCATCCACAGAGCGAACCTCATCAACGCCGGTATCATCCCGCTCGAATTCGCCGACGAAAACGATTACAACAACATCGATCTCGGCGACGTTCTCTCTATCGAGAACATCCGCGGTCAGATCGAGAAGGGCAACGGGATCACCATCATCAACAAGAGCAAGAACGTCGAGATCAAAACCAACTGCGCGCTGACCGAGCGTCAGAAGGATATCATCCTCGCAGGCGGTCTCTTAAATTACACGATGTCAAAATGATATTAGAATAAATGTTTCATGTGGAACGTTTGTTAACAGCACAATCACTTTCATCAATGATCGGAGGCATATGATATGGCTAAAATACAAATGAAAACGCCGCTCGTCGAAATGGACGGCGACGAAATGACCAGAGTGATCTGGCAGATGCTAAAAGACAAGCTGATCCTTCCCTTTGTCGATCTCAAAAGCGAGTACTACGATCTCGGTCTTGAGAAGCGAAACGAAACCGACGATCAGATCACGATCGACTCAGCAGAAGCTACCAAAAAGTACGGCGTAGCGGTCAAATGCGCGACCATCACCCCGAACGCCGCGCGTATGGATGAATACCATCTCAAAGAGATGTGGAAAAGCCCTAACGGCACGATCCGCGCGATCCTCGACGGCACTGTGTTCCGTCAGCCGATCCTCGTCAAGGGCATCACCCCCTACATCCCGACATGGACAAAACCGATCTGCATCGCCCGTCACGCCTACGGCGACGTATACAAGAACAGTGAGATGATCGTGAAGAAAGGCTCCAAGGCGGAACTCTGCGTAACCGACAAGGACGGCAACGAAAGTCGTCAGCTGATCCATGATTTTTCGAACAGCGACGGTATCATCCAGGGTATGCACAACCTCGACAGCTCGATCGGCTCCTTTGCGAGAGCGTGCTTCAACTACGCGCTCGATCAAAAGCTCGATCTCTGGTTCGCGACCAAGGATACGATCAGCAAAAAATACGATCACACCTTCAAGGATATTTTCCAAAAGATCTTTGACGAAGAATATAAAGAGAAGTTCGATCAGGCGGGTATCACTTACTTCTATACCTTGATCGACGACGCGGTCGCGCGTGTGATCCGTTCAAACGGCGGCTACATCTGGGCTTGCAAGAACTATGACGGCGACGTCATGAGCGATATGATCGCGACAGCCTTCGGATCGCTCGCGATGATGACCAGCGTACTGGTTTCCCCCACCGGCGTCTATGAATATGAGGCGGCTCACGGCACCGTACAGCGCCACTACTACAAGCACCTCAAAGGCGAAGAGACCTCTACCAACTCGGTCGCGACGATCTTCGCTTGGTCGGGAGCGCTGAGAAAACGCGGTGAGCTGGATGAGCTGCCCGAGCTGATCGCTTTTGCGGACAAGCTCGAAAAGGCTACCATCGACACCATCGAAAGCGGTATCATGACCGGCGATCTCTATCTGCTCAGCACCCTTGAGAACAAAAAGAAGGTCAACACAGAGGAGTTTCTCGACGCTATCCACGATAAACTGACTGAAATTGCGTAAGGAGTAATTATCTATGCCAAAAGGCGTATCTATACAGGTCATCAGACGACTTCCCCGCTACTACCGATTCCTCACGGAGCTGGAAGCACAGGGCGTCGATAAGATCTCTTCCACAAAGCTAGCCGATGTGATGAGCTCGACCGCTTCACAGATCCGACAGGATCTGAACTGCTTCGGCGGATTCGGTCAGCAGGGCTACGGCTACTCCGTTCCCATCCTGCGCGAGGAGATCGGCAAGATCCTGGGACTGGATCACATCCACAAGACCGTGTTGATCGGCGCGGGAAACCTGGGCAGAGCGATCGCGACCCATCTGAACTTTGAGAACCTCGGCTTCAGGCTGACGGCGATCTTTGAAAAAGATGAAAAGCTGATCGGTACGATGCTGCGCGGTATCCGCGTACTGCCGGACGAGGAGATCGAGCGCTATATCAGCGCGAGCCAAGTCGACACCGCGGTGCTGGCTATGCCGAAAGAAGCTGTCGAAAAGATGGCGGACAGGCTCTATGCCGTAGGCATCCGCAACTTCTGGAATTTCAGCCACTACGATATCTCCCGCAAATACGACGACGTCGTTGTAGAGAACGTTCACCTCAGCGACAGTCTGATGACCCTGTGCTACAGGATCAACGAAAAGAATACAAACAGATAAAACGACAGCCGACTCGATGAGCCGGCTGTTTCTTTATCGATCCAAAACGATCTTTTTATTCTCGATCGTGACCACCTTGTCGCAGATCTGCTCCGCGGCTTTTTTATGCGAGATGATCACACACGTTTTATTCCGTAATTCTCTAAGGTTATGGAGCAGGTCCAACTCTGTTTCCTCGTCCAGAGCGGAGGTCGCTTCATCCAACAGGATGACAGGCGCGCCGGTCAGAATCGCTCTGGCGATCGCCACACGCTGTACCTGTCCCTATGAATCCGTCCGCACACGCGATCCGTGCGGCTTCCATGATATCCGCTTCCGACGCATCGGGCGCGACAAACGCGATATTCTCGCGCAGGGTACCCGACAGCAGGAAATTGCCCTGCGGAACATAGGAAAAGAGCTTCCTCAAGCTTTTGTCAACGGCATAATCTTTCTCGGGCGTATGGATATAGATGCGTCCCTCTCTTGGCTGATAAACGCTCAAAAGCAGCTTCATCAGCGTACTTTTTCCGATACCGGAGATCCCTTCGATCGCGACGAAATCGCCCTTATCGATCGTCAGCGATGTGTCATCCAAAACGATATCGCGGTCAAAGGAGAAGCTGATATCCTCGAAACAAATGCTGTCCATCTCACGATAAAGATCGGAGATATCAATATCGCTGTTCAGCTCCTGTTCATCGGGCAGGTTCTCGATCTCGAGGATCCTTTCCGCCGACGCCAACGCGTTGAAATAGGTCGGGAATATATTGGTCATGCCTTGGATCGGAGTACGGATCTGACCGATCAGCGTGGTGATCTGCATCAGCACACCGTAGGAGATCGCGCCGTAGAAAAGCTGATAAGCGCCCCAGCCGAGTCCCCAAACGAACGCAAAAGAGAAAAGCGCCGATACGCCTGTGCCGGTGATGATCGAAAAGATATTGCGCTTTCGCTGCGAGCGGTAGCTTTCTTCCTGCAAAGCATTAGCGGTAGCGCTCATCTTATCCTGCGCGCCGAAGGTCTTGATCATCAAGAGAGAGCCCAGACCCTCCTGCATGAAAGAGCGCACCTTGCCCTCTTTTGCCTGCACATCCTTGTGCAGCCGCTTGGTGATCGGCTTGAACAGCGACGCGACGATGAATATCAGCGTGCCGCCGACGACAAATACCAACGCGAATATCAGATCGATCGTGATCAGCACGTAGAAGATACCGATGATCTTTACGATGAAAAATACCAGACTGGGGATGATCGAGACGATCGCCGAGGTCACGACGCCGATGTCGTTCGTCAAGCGGTTCATCAGCTCACCGGAATGGTACGCGGAGATATCGCCGTACTCTTTCATCATCATCGCGTGGAAAAGGTCGTTTTTCATCTTGATGTCCAACTTCGCTTTGATGACAAAGACATAATTACGCGCTAAGATCAGCGTGACGATCTGTATCACGGTGATACCGAAGTAGTAGAGCGCGTAGCGGATCACTTCGCTCAGCGCGCCGCCCTGCGCGCCTTTTACGGCAGCGTCGACCAACTCACGCGCAAAAACCGTATTATATACGCCGATAAAGGCGTTCAAACCGTAAATGATCGCCAAAAATATTATATTAGCTAACTGAGGCCTTGAGCTGTGGACGATCCAGCTCAAGGCACTTTTTTTCTTCTTATTCAAACAGAAGCCCTCTCTTTGAACGGATCATACTAATCCTTAATAAAAAGATTTAATCAGATATTAGGGATAAATTTTGCAGAGCACGGCGGGCGACGCAGGCAGGCTGGCGCCTGTCAAGGAGT
>CADAUE010000023.1:0-10104 GCA_902790985.1 uncultured Ruminococcus sp. | reverse complement strand
GCGGGCGACGCAGGCAGGCTGGCGCCTGTCAAGGAGTCCAACAAAGCTATGCGAAATTTAGCCCAATATATGATAAAGGTTTTAATTAAGGATTAGTATCAAACTCTCTCTAAGATGAAGTCGAGGTCGCCGACATCGCCGACGCCGAAGAACTTCACCCGATGCATCACACGCTCCAGGATGAACAGCGTATGCTTGGTACGCTCCTGCCGCACGTTCAGCGATACCGCACGCATGAACAGCGGTACAAAGTCCTTAGCTTCGATCTCCCGGAGAGAATCGAACCTGTCGCGATCGACAAATACAATCGAGCGCAGCTTCAGCTTCTTTCCGGTGACGGAACGGTCTCCGTAAACGCCGAACGGCGTATCAAATACGTAGTAATCCTCATCCTGCATACGGATGCCGGGATAATCGTATACAAACGCTTTGTCCCCGGGGATCATCGAAACAAGATCGACCGTCTCGTCAAACGGCGCGGCGATCAGCACAGATTCGCCGTCGCTCTCGACGCCGACTGCTTTCATCGGGAAACCGTTATAGTCAAAGATCGCCCACGAAAACAGCGTCGCCATATATGCAAGCTCCAGCGTGTCGGCAGTAACGCCCTCGTTCTCCTCCATCAGCTCGATCATACGATCGTCGCTCATCTCAAGCGTCACGTTGGGGTTAGCGTCATAGGTCACTTCATATCGCCGGATATTCTCAGCAAACGTAGGCGATTTCGTCTTTATTTCAACATTCAGATCTGATATACGATACAAGGCCATAGGAACCTCCGATGATCACCGGATATACCGGCATTATTTTTTATGGAACAGAAAGCGATAGAACTTTACGGCGAAAATTCGCAGCCGTTTTTTCAGCATCATTCGGCGGATATAGAAGCGATATCGCCGATCCGCAGGCACAACCTTTCTTCCCCGCTGCGTAAACGAGGTAACCACAGCGAGGACGTCGTCGTCCCTCACGCCATACTCATAATAGTACTGGTTATCCCCGCTGAAAATATAGCCGCCGTTTTTGTCAAAGCCGATCATGCGATGCAACACCAGCTGATTCGTTCGTCTGCGGCGATAGAACGCGACGTCATATTTTTTCAACCGTCCGTCGGGCGGTGAAAAGGTGACCGTGTCTTCCCTACCGTCGAGCATCGGCAGCATGCTGGTGCCCGTAGGCGTAAAGGTCAGCTCCTGCCCGCGGTCAAAGCACTCGTTCATCACGACGACAAAGTCGTCGAAGGACAGCCGCTCAGCCAAGCAGATCAGCCTCTCTGAGCTTATCGACAAAGCGGTCGACATCAGCGGCAGCGGTCGCTTCATCTACCTCATACTCACTGAGCAGCGAAGAGATCAGCTCTTCCCTATCGGCTCCCTTTTCAAGGAGCTTCCACAGGAACGCGCCGGTCTCGGTCAGCTTGATGATACCGGAGAAATCGACAGCCCTTGTCCTCACGGGAACAACGACATAGGAACCGGCTATTTTTTTCAAAACAAAATCGTCTTTTATCTTCATAATAAACACCCAAAGAAATTATATCGTATCATGTCCCATTTTGCAAGTAGCAAATCTTTTTCTGACGAAAAGCGTAGAAACACTGACAGCAGCGTCAATAATATACACGATTATTCACATACAAAAATCATAAATATGACGAGATAAAGCATACAGCGGCAATTTATCACAAAGTTGTAATATTCTGCATCAGAAAATTAAAAAATCGAAATTTCTTAACTAGAAATATTACAGAACGGTTACACAAAACCGCCATTTTGTGCAACATGCACAAAAGCGTTGTCAATCCCAGCTGTTCTGTTTTCTTGAATATAGTTGTTTTTCTTTATGCATTTTTTATGCAAAGGAAAACAACATGATTATGCTGTATTTGCATATTTGAAGCCGCTTTTTGGCTGATGAAATACGGCATTAAACAAACTCAGTAATCATTTAACTGTTACGGTTGCGAAGAACTTTATGGCTTACGGCGCCGCAAAGCGATGATCGACTGAAGGCGAACGTCATCCGAGTTGTTGAAATTGCACAAACCCCTTGTTTCATCGGATGAAAATAGCAAAGGTCAGTTCGTGTCGATCATTTGACGGATATCTTCTCCTGTTCCCCGTCCGCTGACGCTTCGCTGATTACCATACGGCTGTGCGTAACGAAAGTAACTAAAGGGAGGAATCTTTACATGAAAAATAATTTCGACCGAACAAAAACAGAGACCTCGAAGCTCGGCACGCGTTCTCTCGCGCTGCTGATGTTCTTCGTCATGCTCTTTACCGCGATCGGCTCCGGCTCGGTGCTCAGCGCGCTGGCTGTGACCCGCGGCGACGAGGGTGCTGACTACAGTATCGCTGAGTCTGTCGAAGTCTCAGAAGATTTTGCGTCTTCGGCTGATCTTTATGATACCGAGGAAACGATGCTCGGCAGAAAGGCCAATCTAGACCTTGCTGCTACGGGTCTTGACGGCGGCGACGGTATCCACCTGGGTATCGGTACAACCTCTCCCACCTGGCACGGTATGGGCGACAGTGCATATGAATTTACTTTGAACGCTGCCACGACTATCTATTATACTTTCTCTTGCAAAGGCAGTAACTTCGGTAAGGGCAGCAGCACCAACGCACCTACTGCTGGTAGTCAGGAAACCTATACATGGTATACCGATAAGACCAGCAGTACACAGTTCTCGATTGCTCTGCCTGCCGGTACCTATAAGTTCAAGCTGAAAGGCATTCAGTCCAATAACGCTAACTGCTTAGAGTATCAGTTCTGGAAGGTGTCCGGCGGCAGCGGTGGCGGCGGAGACGATCCTGTTACCCCCGGTGAGGCTGTATCTGATAATGACCTTATTGCAGTATTAAAGGGTGAAAAAGTATACATATATCATGGTGACAGATGGGGATCAGGTACCAAGTATGTTATGAAAGGTGCAACTACAACTCGGGCTGCTTCCGGTACTTCTGAGCAGTTAACAATAGATAGCAAAGATTGCCATGTAGCTCATTCAGCAATTCCTGTAAATGCAAAATACTCTATTTCTAATAGCGATTCATGGCCCGGTATGTCCATCAATGGTGGAAATAATATTTCGGCTACACAAGCCGGTTATTTATACTATATTTACTCTGAAAGTTATGGAAACAACACATTAGTCACAAAATCCAGCAAACCTACAGTTACATGGAACACCAGTTCGGCTGCTATTAACCCGGGAGCGGCATCAAGTTCAATCAAGGCAACTGTCAGCGGAAATACCGGTGCGAATAGAAGTTCTACGGTTAAGTATTTCTACACAGCTGACGGAACGACATTCTACACGTTTGATCCCGCAAA
The DNA here is from genome assembly GCA_902790985.1 of uncultured Ruminococcus sp. Classification (GTDB taxonomy): domain Bacteria; phylum Bacillota; class Clostridia; order Oscillospirales; family Acutalibacteraceae; genus Ruminococcoides. Next base: position 6,765 of record CADAUE010000023.1, on the reverse strand, counting down.
TACATCATCATTTGCTCCCGGAACATATACGATTTACGCAGCAGCGTATGATACAAAGATTTACGTTGCAGCAGCTACTACTGGCACACTGACTGTTCTGCCGAAGCTCGCGAGCAAGCTCGATATCGAGGCTGATCCCGATACTCTGACTGCTGAAGGTCAATCGTCGACAATCACAGTTACAGCGTCTGATCTCGTAAGCGGTCAGAACAACCTTACCTATACTCTGTATAAAAAGGGTACTTCTTCCGATACAAAGGTAGAAGAGAAGAGGGTTACTGACGGCGCTAATACTACCACATTCACTGTTACTCCCAATGCACGCTCTACCGATTATTATGCGACGGTAGCTCCTACTGCCGGTACTACCTCTTATGACGCGGTTCAGTCCGGTACCGTTACCATCTCCAACACCGATGAGCAGTACGTGCCCACATACACGGTGACTTTCTCCAGCAGCAATACCACCTATGGTACTGTTACCGCGAAGTCTACCTACAAGGGTACAACCACTACCCTGACCAGCGGCGACAGCGTCAAGGAAGGCGCTTCCGTCACCTTCACCGCGACCGAAAAAACAGGCGGTACATTTGTCAATTGGAGTACTTTTGATACCACCGCAACTACCGTCACCCGTGTTATCCGCGCAGCCACAACCGTACAGGGTGTATTTGGTAAAAAGGGTTATCAAATCGGATATATCGATACAAATAATGGCAATAAACCTAACTGGTTAGGAGATATGAAAGAGCTTCCTAACGGTACCTATATTACATCAACTGCACAAGAAGAAAAAACTACATTTACTATCAAGCGTAATTATGATGGTAAATTTTCCAGTGCGGGCGCAGGTTCTAATACTTATTGGTTGGCTTTAGGAGACAAGGCTACGCCTCAATCATGGAAACAACAAGCTTCTATGACGGCAACAACAGATTACTATTATGTCAATGTCGCAGCCGGCGCTTATGTAGTATATGACCCTGCCACTGATCAGGTTTGGCTGACCAGTGAACCTGATGACCTTTACGGCGTAACAGTCATCGCTAAAGACGGTACCATCCGTTACGGATACAGTACCCCGGATAAATACACTTCGGCATTCGGTGATACTACATTAATTGTCACCGACGGTGAGGGCACTAATATTGCTTCTCATTCAGCTTACGATGGTTTAGCGGAAGCGGTTGACTTAACAGCAGATCAAGTCAGAAAAGGCATTACGCTGAAAGTTACCACACAGGTTGATACAGCTCATGTTGCAAGCGGTTATTATGTCAAGGGCTTCGTTGTATCCGGTTATGAAGAGTCCTTCTCCGTTCTCTGGCAGGAGTTCGAAAGCAATGTAAAAGGCGCCGCGGAATTGAGTTCTTATGATGACAGAGCGTGGATCCACTCCGGCTATAATGAGTTTGAACTGACGATCGACGGTTATCCCGAGAAGAATATTGAGATCACACCTGTTTACGCCATCAGAGAAAACACATCCGGCGAAAATATCCGTTTCTATGTAGAAGGCTTTGCGGGCGATGTATACGACAACTGGGGCGGCACGCTGGCGATCGATGCGTATAACACCTCCGGAGACCGTAAGTTCGGTGAATACCCGGGTCAGCCGATGATCAACTACAACGGTCGTTATGTCGTCGACCTCCCCCGTTCCGGCGTTACCGGTATCACGCTGAACAACTATGTTTGGGACAGAATCCACTCTAACCTCTTCTACGGTACGACAGGAACAGCCACAGGTCACGAGTCGACGGTACAGGCAGTCAACTACCAGACCTATGACTTCAACGACTTCACCTATCTGAAGCAGAGGATGGATAATTCCGGCGAAGATGAGGATATGATCTTCTCCTTCCGCTACAGAAGGAACAGTTCTTATAACACGAAAGCTACCAGCCAGCTCGGACAATCTACTTACTATATCAACAGTACAAGTGTATATGGTGATGACGGATGGACTTCCGGTGAGGCTCTGAACGATTACGATTATCGTAAAAACTTCGAGAATATTGACCCCAATGATTCTATTTATCAGTGGGAGGATCTGACCGACTTCTACGGCAACCGTGTCGATATCTTCGGCGACTATGTGGACACCAAGGACTCGTCGGGTACTGTCACGAATCCTAAGGCAAATTACAACCCGATTCGTATCGTATCGAACGGTTATGATTATAACGAAGCCGGTAAATACGCTACCGCTTGGGCTGTCTACAAGCCCGTTGACGCAAGCGGTAATCTGGCGTACGAAGGCGATTATGACCACTATGAGCTCTTTGAGGTCTATGGCGGTCAGGGCAGGAGCACCTATGGTTCTTCCAGCTATCTGGTGAATCCCACTTATGAAACAAACCTCAGAGATAAATATGATTACGCGTATTTTACTGACACTTCCAAAACCCATAGCGGAGCCTCTTTCATTTTTGACTTAGCAGAGGTTCCCACCCTCATCTCATATGAATTTGAGGTCCAAGACGGTTTCTCCAACCTGAATCTTGAAAACGCAAGCGGCGACGGTCAACCCGGTTACCGTTCCGACGGCCGCTGGTTTACCACCAGCTCTGACCAGCTCCTTACGGCGCACACGATCATCGAGTATGCAGAGAAGGATGACGATAGCCTGTATCACCGCGACTATTACCAGGGCAACGGTATCGACTATACCTCCGCGTCCGGTTATGATCCCTCTGCTCATACCGGTTTAGCGACCGGGATCCAGGCGTATTTTGAGAACAGCAACACCGTTACGTATCAGGGTCAAGAATATGATAACACATCGGGTGATACCGAAGCGTATGCTATCTCTGACGGTGAACACACGTTCGATCTGAAAGCAGTAGGTGATCCCGCCGGCGAATACATGTTCAAAGGTTGGTATATGTACACCAACGGTAAGTATTCGCTGGTCAGCAGAAGCGAGACATATGCTTCCGAGGCTACCGCAAATGACGTCTATGTCGCGCGCTACTACAAGGTGCCCTCCGGTAACTTGAATCTCACCCATATGCTGGATGCGGCTTCGACCGGTACCGGTTTAACTGAGATCAAAGCCGAGATCCGCGATAACAGTAATACCAGTACGATCTATACATATAACATGGTTGAGAATGGTCCGATCGTAGTCAGACCTGCTCATATCAAACAGGGATCGACAAACCAGTTGTTGATCACTCTGCGTACTACACCGGATTCGTTCAGTGAATTTGAAGAATTCCTTGAGTACATTAACACTACTGTTGGCAGAACGATCACTGACGCGAATGGCGGCACGGTTAACCAGTATGCCTACGTTGATATCAATACCAACTCTACCGAGGTAACTGCGACAATTCGATTCTTGATTTCTTACCTGTTTGATGCTGATGGAAATCAGCTAATCAAATCGATGCCGTTCACCTCTAAACTGAAACTACCCGAGTATAAGTACAGCATCCGCTATCAGTATCCGGCGTATAACTCTGATTTCGGTAATCAGGCGTATACTGTAGAAGGTAAGTTTACTCCGGAAGAGCTTGAAAAGTATATGACGATCGATAACGATCATATGTTGCAACTGACTACGGATTCAACAAAGAAGCAAAACTTCATCAGTAATCATGCTCCCTATGAGGACAACTTCCAACAAACGCTTTCATTTACCACCAGTGGTATTGATTCCCAGTCTTACAATAAGAGTAATTACACTTATACGATTTTGATCCATTCTCAGAATAACACCGATCAATACGTATACCCGACCTTCAACTTCCCGTATGCTGTTAATGATAAGTATGTTGCTCAGGAAAGCGGATCAACCGGTAAAATCAAGATGGAGGATGTAAACTCTATAACCTTATCCGGTCGTCGTATCTTCGAATGGGTTACTACTTCGGGTGAAACTTCTCAAGCAGGTTTAGTCGCTCATCCTGATAATAAGCCTGTCTTCATCAAGGCTCCGTTGATCATCTATACCGATGTGAATAACGAAAGCACCGCTCGGTACTTCATGTACTGGTCTGTAGAGACAGCAGCGGACTACACCAATATGAAGATGGCTTCCAGAGAGTTTACCAGATGCTATGATCCCGAGTTCAACCTCTCGCTGTTCCAGGATTGCACCATCACTCCTGTCTACGGCGTAGAGACGTTCGAATCCAAAGGTATGGCTGCTCCCGTTCCTACCGATAATACCGAGTACAGCTATTCGAGATTTGATCCCGAGATCCAGCAGAAGCTCGACTCTGAAAACGGCGTAACCATCACCTTCATCGAGAACTCCCGTAACCAGTATAATATGGGCGATTGCGGTAACATTACAACCACCTCTCGTATGGGCGCAGGCGACCGCGTCTACTCCGACTTCGTTCTGTCCTACAACAACGTTGCGGGCGGTAAGTTGATCCGTGATCTGAACGACGGTAAGAAGTGCGGTTTGATCATCGAAACTGTCGATGATCTGCGCCAGGAAGACGGTAAGTATGTTGTAGATGACGAGGAATACTATAAAGATCAGTACGGAGACAAATTGTCTACTGTTAAGTCCGGCGGCTTAACTAGGGCTGATATCGAAGCATACATCAAGGGCGGAGCCAGACCTGTCGGCTGTGATAAATCTGAGTTTAATGCGACTGAGCTTGACAACAAGAACAGAATACAGTATTACTACAGCCTGACGAACAGAAATCATAAGAGCGGTTCCGATGCTGATAAGACTATGACCGAGGGCGAGTATAACAAGAATAACCATAAGGTATTCAGAGCTTATGCTTACATCACAGATTCTATTTATACCAATATTACGATCAGTGAAGTTCCCGTATACTTCACGATCAATGAAATCGGCTCAATCGCACTCGGTGCACCCGCAAGTAACTAAGGAGGGATAATCATTGAAAAAGAAATATATTTCTCCGGAGTTGGAAGTCGTGTCACTTTCAATGAAAGACGTATTAACGGCATCGGATTATGTACCTCACCCTGAGGATCCGACTCGTGCCGGTAACGAAGGTCTTGACGATCTCTAAATAGTAATTGTATTTACAGGCAGTGCCCAAAAAGTACTGCCTGTACTTACTTAATTCAGAATAATCTTTGCTTATTTCAAAAGATTACAGGTGATATTATGAATAAGAAATTGAAAAGATTATTTTCAGTTGTATTTGCAGCTATGATTTTGATTCTTAGCGTTACTGCTGTTTATGCTGAAACAATCTATTTTTACAATGGATATCTTTATACTTATATCAGTAATGAAAAGGTGTCTTTGTACGGATTGGATGATGAAACCGCGACAGCGCTGATTGTACCTGATACACTCAACAATCGAGCGGTTGTCGATATTCGAAACAGGGCTTTCTTTGATAATACTGTTTTGTCATCGGTGGATTTTTCCAACGCTGATCATCTTGAACGCATCGGGTCTTTCGCTTTTGCAAATTGTGCGAATCTAGACGGTGAGATTGTGATCCCTAGTACGGTCACGACAATAGAAACTGCGGCGTTCCAAAATTGCGCTTTCGCTTTTGCAAATTGTGCGAATCTAGACGGTGAGATTGTGATCCCTAGTACGGTCACGACAATAGAAACTGCGGCGTTCCAAAATTGCGCTTCATTGGATTCCGTTGTATTTAACGCATCTTCCGGCAGTGTACCAAACCAGTGCTTTAGCGAATGTACCTCGTTGAGCAGCGTCACTTTGAATGATACGGTAAATCGTATCGGTTATTACGCTTTCTCTAACTGTCCTAATCTGACATATATCGAGATCCCTGCGTCGGTAACTGACATCGCAAAATCAGCTTTCCAAAGTGACACCGCTATCACTCTTGGCGTATATACCGATAGCTTTGCACATCAGTATGCTGTTGCAAATGATATCAGCTTTGTCCTGCTCGACGCTCCCGTGCCGACGGAACCTCCTACAGAACCGGAGACCGAGCCTGCTACTGAGCCTATGACTGAACCCGCGACCGAGCAGCTCGGCTATATCCTCGGCGACGTCGATAACAACGGCGCTGTTGAGAGCATAGACGCGACATGGGTACAGCGATATTCCGTCAAAATGGAGCTGCCGATCCCCGAAGAGAACATGGCACAGGGCGACGTCGACGGCGACGGTGAAACGAATATTTATGACGTTACCTTTATCCAACGATACGTTGTCGATATACCGACGCAGTATCCGATCGGTGAATTTATTGCAAAATAAAAATCGAGAGGCTGTCAAAATCGACAGTCTCTTTTGCGTGTTAAAGCACATAAGGCAGGAACGATATGTTTTTAACCTTCCTCTGATAAGAGAGGCTGGGCGCTTGTAAGCTCGCAAGTAGTGTCAGCGAACCATAATAATGATTCCTACTCACTCCTTTTACATGAGCCGTTTATTAATACCGTTTTTCACTAAATTGAGTCAATCCTAGTATTCTTCTACATAGTCTCGTTATCTATATCCGTGAATATAACAGTATTCTCTTTCTGAGAGTCAGCCCGCATGACCATCGATAGAGAAGCCTAAATGGATATTTACAGACAGAGAGACTGTCAATTTTGACAGTCTCTCGTTCTTTATAGTGCAATAAATTTACCGATATCGTACGGCGTCGGTATATCGACAACGTATCGTTGGATGAAGGTAGCGTCATAAACATTCGTCTCACCGTCGCCGTCGACGTCGCCCTGCACCATGTTCTCTTCGGGGATCGGCAGCTCCATTTGGACAGAATACCGCTGGATCCATGTCGCGTCGATGCTCTCAACAGCGCCGTTGTTATCGACGTC
>CADAUE010000022.1 GCA_902790985.1 uncultured Ruminococcus sp. | reverse complement strand
ATTTACTCCATTGCACTGGTTGGGACTGTTTTGCCCAGTTACATTATCTCATGTTCAACCGTGCTTGAACAGAGGGGTGATTATTAAGCAGTTACTATTAAACTATTCTTCGGTATTGATTCAAGCAGCTTTCTGCTTCACGTACAATCTCCGGTCAGAGAGATTCCCACGCACCGAGCATATCCAAAATATTATGATATGCGCTATCTGTCAGTATATAGATATCCGACCGTTCGGGCTTGGTTTCGGCATCGCTATTGTCACAGTTTTTGGTAATAGTCCAATGAGCAAAGATAACGCCGGAATCAAAAATAGCGCCGGATTCATCAATCTGTTCGAAGAAGAGATCAATTGTAGCGCGGGGATCCACAAAAGCACGATAATGCCCGATTGTATGATGAGGTTCTTTGAAATCTAAACAGTATATAAATTTCTCTTTTGCCGTATTTCTGATTTTTTCAAAAGCAGTGCCGATAGAATAAGTGAATTTGAATTCGGTTGTTGTTTGCTTCGTTACGCCGCATTCACGCAGAAATTGCCGATACTCTTCTTCCTTAGCTGTAATTTCCTCATGAAAGGCAGGAGTCGTAATCGTATACATCCAATTTTGCAACGCCTGCAGACTCATCTGTCTGATAATTTCACTCGGGACGATAGCGCTCGTTCCAAAGTGCTCAAATGGATTAGGCGCGTGATATTCAACGATCACCTCAAAGCCCTTATCGATCGGTCTCATCCACACGCTGGTTCCGCATCCTAATCCTCTCTCCCAGCCCAGCAGAGTAAAGCTTTTTTCTGCTGAGTTAGCTTGTTGCAGCGGCTCAGAAGTTATTTTCTTTTTAACCGTAACTTTGGGAGCGACATTTTTTGCAAGTTCATTATGCTTTTCCGGAGGGTTATCCTGCTTTTTCCGTTTCCAATCTGAAATTCCGTATGGGATATAAAGCAAAGGAACGCCGACACAAGCGATCAACGCGATCCATCCGTTTTTCTCTTTAATTGATACAAACAAACCGAGCAAAAATACCACTGCAAAAATCCCTATCCGTATGTATTTATTATCATCGTTTTTCTTCATAGCACTAATCCTCCTCCCTAAATGTTCTTCCTACGCCTGCTTTTGCTGTATCGATTCGACTTGTTCCTTTGTAAGAGAAATGAGCACGCGCCCGTAGATATCGGTCTGATAGTATGAATCCGTCTTAGGATCACGATAATATTTACTGACCGTTGCCGCGTCTGCGGCGCAAGACGCTTGACCTGCTTGGCACAAAAACTCCCAGTTAGGTTCCGCGTATTTCGGCAATGCGTCCGTATCTGTTACGGAAAATGTATCATCGGATGATTTCTCGAAGAACCTTTGGTACGGCTCGACAGGAGAAATCCATGACATCAACATTTCACTAATATGATCAAATATCCTATATACTTCATGCATATTTTCTTCATCATAAGGATCGGACCGCAGCTTGTCCGCACGAAAATTCTGCAATACAGATCTGAAATATACAGGATCAAGAAACTCTCTGGAATAATAATGCTCATTACGGGGATTACCTGCATCCCAATGGTAATACACACTGTAAAACATATTGACAGTCTTATCAAACCTAAAGAGCTTATCAACTCCCTCACCACCGGGGTTGAAATTTACACATTCTTTCAAAAAATGTATTTCTACCTCGGAACACTCGTCGTTAAGGTAGTATTTCTCCAGCGTGTTTCCTATCTCTATACACATTTGCGTCGATAACGCGGGAAAAGAATTGTCTTCTTCGACTGTTTGAGTGCTATTTATTCTTTGGTTGTTCTCAACAATATATTTGACGCCGCATTCACGCAGAAATTGCCGATACTCTTCTTCCTTAGCTGTAATTTCTTCATGAAAGGCAGGAGTCGTAATCGTATACATCCAATTCTGCAAAGCCTGCAGACTCATCTGTCCGATAATTTCACTCGGGACGATAGCGCTCGTTCCAAAGTGCTCAAAAGGATTAGGCGCGTGATATTCAACGATCACCTCAAAGCCCTTATCGGTTCGTCTCATCCGCGCACTGGTTCCGTATCTTCCCCCGCCCAACAATGAAAAGGTTTTTTCTGCTGAGTTAGCTTGCTGCGGCTCAGAAGTTTTTTTCTTTAAGGTAATCACAGATACATCAATGCCGCTTATTGCAGCAATACGATTAATTGACGGTATCTTGCTTTTACTGCTATGATTGCAGTTTGCAATGATACTGACTGCCTGCTCCGGAGAACAAGGCACTGACTCTTCGAACTCCTGACTGTCGTCAATATGCCACATATAAGGATGATAATAAAACTGATTGTTTCTGAAAATATATGTAATCAGTTTCCCGCCGTAGCCATCTCCTGTATCATAGATAATCTCTGTATAAGAAATCTCATCCTCTGCAACGCCTGCCTCTCTCATATATTGCATATCCTGTTCTTTTTTCCTTTTAGAACGAAGGATGGGATCAATCTTCTGTTCACTTGAAGCACTTGTCTTTCTGGCTTTTTCAGCAAGCTCTTGAGACTCTGATGAAGTGTCATTATACCTTATTGTTCTCACAAGATTAATAACAGCAAAAGAAATAAGTATCAAAATCAGTATAATAAAGAAACCAATGGCTGCTATTTTCATCCGGATTCACCTTTTTCAGCGTTATTTACTCCACACCGGAAACCGATGTGAGTCCTCCTGTTTTTGCTAAAGAGGCGTTTTTATAGGATTCATCATCGGTGACTTCCTTGATTACCTTAATCTGTTTGGGAAAAATGATTTCCGCATTTTCGTCGCTGAGTTCGATCTCGGCAATCGCTTTATCATCCCAAAACGGATAGACGTCGATCTCAAAATACTGATTCTCATAGGTGAGGCAGTAACGGTCTTTCCTAATCTGGCGTCTGGAGGTATCCGCGTTCATCAATAAACGGAGATACTCGCTTTGAGAAAGTCTCCGTTCGATCTCAATCCGTTTTATATCGCTGACTTTTTTCTTGGTCGTTTGGAAGTATATATAGTGTCCGTCAAAACCACGCTGACGAACACGGACTTCTTCATCTTTGTCCGATTTCAGATAAGTCTGAATGATCTCGATTCGCTGACAATTCGGCAATGACTCCAGCCATATGATGTCGGGATACTCGATCAGGAATTTGCGTTCGATCTCAAACGGCTCCGGTTCTCCTAAAAAAGAGGAAACCTCAGCGATTAATCGCCGCATTTTCCCTTCAAAGTCAGAAGAATTATCGATCACACGCAGGTGCGGATGCCCTGTCCATGCGTTGATCAGTTTATCGTCAAGTGCAGCGGCTTCTTCGATCGTTTCGGTCCTCGCGGAATTGTTTGCCGTCGTATAGAATTTCTCTGCACCGTTTGCCGCTGTTACAAGATGGAACACGGCGTCATAATTATCTCTGAGCTCTATCTCATTCGTTCCCAGATATTCAAGCGCCTGCATGAATTCAAGATCATCCATATATGCCTTGTTGTCAAGAGCGCCGCGGTCACATACGATCAATACCTTTTTGGCGTCCATCGTCATAGCTGCCTGTTCAAAAACCCGTTCTTTATCAAGTTGCAGACGGAGCTGGCATTTCTGGTAGTCGCCATTTGTCCTGCATGTCCATGGCGAGACTCCGCCCGTGATCAGCTCTGTCGCGGTCTCCGGGATAAAAAGAACTGTATAGCCCATTTGCGTGAACGTATTCTGGATCCGACTCATTGCCGTCGATTTACCGGCGCACGGTCCTCCCGTGATAACGATCTTGGTAATTTCCACTTGATTCTCTTCCTCCCTTTTTCTCAGTAATTCATCTACGCTTAACTGAAAAAGTACCGCAAGCTTTCTAATCGTTTCTACACTTGGTTTTGCTTTTCCGACTTCCCATTTTGAAACCGCCTTATTAGTCACGCCGACTTTGTCGGCAAGCTCCGCCTGGGAAAGTCCCGATCGTTTTCTGAGCTCATAAATATAATTTCCGAATTTGTAATCGTTCACCTGCGATCTCCCTTTCTATCTAAATTATACGAATTCTCTAAAAGAAGAGCAAGACACCGATTGTCGAATAACGGTAGAACCTCATTTATCTGAATACTCTTGTTTTCAGCGGCGTCAACGCCGCCGAGCCGACATATAGTGCATAATCATTTTGATATCATATGCTGTCAGTCCCACAGATCCGAATAATGTGCTGAATCAGAAGACCCCGGCATAGCGCTGTTACAACATTGTGCAGTCAAATTATTGCTACTTAGTATTAACGAAACAGTCGCACTCTAACCATATACCTTTCCGAACTCTCCCGCGCTGATTTCGCGTACAACGCGTCGGCCGGGGAATATGCGTAATTGCTTTGATCTGTCATTCTCGGCACTTTGTGTCAAGGTGATAATAATATTGTCAAGATGTAATTATTATAAAATTGTATCAGATTCTTTTTCGCTTCATTTACTATTTTAGACAAAATAAAAAGAAAAATAGTCAATTTGTTTTTGCGCAGATTCTGCGTACGCTAATGCGAATTATTCAGAGAATACAAACCGCATCTGTATGAAATCAGATTTATGTAGGATAGACATCATGGAATGATATGCTGTTCAGTCGACGTTTTATGAATCAATAAAAGAGAAGCGCCTGTGCGGTATTTGATGTGTCGAAGAATTCTGTAGCATCATCGTTTGACAAACGAGGATGAAAGGCGTATAATAGGGTCAGTTAAGACAAAGACGTCTTGGTATATCCAAGGGGTCTTTGTCTTTTTTGTTATGATGGAGGCTGATATGGAAAAGGTACATGAAGAATGCGGGGTGTTCGGCGTATACAGCAAGACGCCCGACAATTTAGCGCTGCTCACCTACTACGCGCTGTACGCCCTGCAGCATCGAGGTCAGGAGAGCGCGGGGATCGTCGTCAACGACGACGGTGTGTTCCGCTATGAAAAGGGCGAGGGCTTGGTCAGCGAGGTGTTCGCAAGCGACCGGCTCAGCGATCTCGGCAGGGGCAATATCGCGGTCGGTCACGTCCGCTATGCGACCACCGGCGCGAAGCTGATGCAGAATATCCAACCCCTGCTTGTCAATCACCACAAGGGACGGATGGCGCTGTGCCACAACGGCAATCTGTCAAACTCCTTTGAGCTGAGGAAAAAGCTGGAGGAGAGGGGAGCGATCTTTCACACAACCACCGACTCGGAGGTCATCTCTTATACGATCGTGCAGCAGCGCTTGAAGCATGGCTCGATCGAAAGCGCGGTATCCGCCGCGATGGATATGATCGAGGGCGCGTATTCACTCGTCATCAGTTCGCCGCAAAAGCTGATCGCCGTGCGCGATCCTCACGGCTTTCGACCGCTGTGCTACGGTACGACCGGTGACGGAAAAATCGTATTTGCGTCCGAATCCTGTGCGCTTGACGCGATCGGAGCGACGCTTGTCAGGGATCTTCTGCCCGGTGAGATGGCGATCGCGGACAGCGACGGGATCCGGTTCGATACCACGCACTGTTGCTCGGTCGATAAGCGATTCTGCGTCTTTGAATACATCTATTTCGCACGTCCCGATTCGATCATCGACGGCGCTTCTGTCAGCCTGTGCCGCAAGACGGCGGGGCGGTATCTCGCGCAGGAGCACCCGGTAGACGCGGACATCGTCATCGGCGTTCCGGACTCGGGGCTGGAGGCGGCGATCGGCTACGCACAGGAGTCGGGCATCCCCTACGCGATCGGCTTCACCAAAAACAAGTATATCGCGCGCACCTTTATCGCTCCCGGTCAGGAGGATCGCGAGGCCGGCGTCGGGATCAAGCTCAACCCGATCCGTGAGGTCGTGAGGAACAAGCGTGTGGTGCTGATCGACGACTCTATCGTGCGCGGCACGACCTGTCGCCGGATCGCTCGTCTGCTTTGGCAAGCCGGCGCGAAAGAGATCCATATGCGCGTCAGCGCTCCGCCGTTCATCCGCCCGTGCTACTACGGAACGGATATTGATTCTGCCGATGTGCTGATCGCCAACCGCATGAGCGTCGGTGAGATCGCGAAGGAGATCGGTGTGACCTCGCTCGGTTATCTGAGCGTTGATAAGGTTCGGCTGCTGACCGGAAAGGATACGGGCTTTTGCACAGCCTGCTTCGGCGGCGAGTACCCGACCGCGATCCCATCGACTTCAACGAAGGATCGTTTTGAAAGAAAGCTTAGCGAAAGGGTGAATGATGATGAATAAGGCGCTGATATTAGAGGACGGATCCATCTATAGCGGGATCGGCTTCGGGAGTGATGAGAACAAGATCTTCGAGATCGTGTTCAACACCTCGCCGGTCGGCTATCAGGAGATCCTCTCCGACCCCTCCTACACCGACCAGGGAGTGGTGTTCGCCTATCCGCTGATCGGCAACTACGGAATGAATGAGGATGACTACGAAACGAGGATCCCGACTATCGGCGCGATGATCGTGCGCGAGTATAACGATGAGCCGTCGAATTATCGGAGCGTGAACACATTAGAGGAAATCATGCACCGTTACGGTATCGTCGGGATCAGCGGCGTTGATACGAGGATGATCGTGCGCCATATCCGCGACGTCGGTTCCTGTCGGGCGATGATCGTCGACGCGGATGTCAACGTAGATAAAGCCGTACAAAAGCTGAAAGGAACTATCATGCCCACCGACGCTGTCGCGCGTGTCAGCCGCAGGAGTATTGAAGCATACAGTTGTGAGAATCCGCGCTTTCATGTCGTCGCGATCGACTGCGGGATGAAGGAGAATATCGTGCGCTCGCTGTTAAAGCGCGGATGTCATGTGACCGTCGTTCCGTGGAACACGGGCGCGAGGGATATCCTCGCTCAAAGCCCCGACGGGATCTTCCTCAGCAACGGTCCGGGTGATCCGACCGATGTCCCCGAGGTGATCGAGGCTGTCCGCAAATTGCACGGCAAAGCGCCGATCTTCGGCATCTGTCTGGGTCACCAGATCCTCGCGCTGTCCTACGGCGCCTCTACCTACAAGCTGAAATTCGGCCACCGCGGCGGCAATCATCCGATCAAGAACCTCTGCACCGACAAGGTGGAGATCACCTCGCAGAATCACTCCTACGCGGTGGACGCGGACAGTTTGAAAGCCACGCCGCTGACCGTCACGCATATCAACCTGTTGGATCATACGGTAGAGGGGATAGAGTGTGCCGCGGATCGCGCTTTCGGCGTGCAGTATCATCCCGAATCCGCTCCCGGACCGCAGGACAGCGGTTATCTTTTCGACAGGTTCATCACGCTGATGGAGGAGGAAAAAGAACATGCCTAAGAGAACGGACATCAAACGGATCATGGTCATCGGCTCCGGCCCGATCGTCATCGGTCAGGCGGCGGAGTTCGACTACGCGGGAACGCAGGCGTGTCTTGCCTTGCGTGAGGAGGGATACGAGGTCATCCTCTGCAACTCTAACCCTGCCACCATCATGACCGACACCATGATCGCCGACAAGATCTATATGGAACCGCTGACGCTCGAATATGCCGCGAAGATCATCCGCAAGGAACGCCCCGACGCGATCCTGCCCGGTATCGGAGGTCAGACGGGGCTGAACCTCGCGATGCAGTTGCAGAAGAAAGGCGTGCTCAAAGAATGTCGCGTCGAGCTGCTCGGAACATCCTATGAGAGTATCGAGCGTGCCGAGGACAGAGAGCTGTTCAAGGAGATGTGCGAGAGTATCGGCGAGCCGGTCATCCCATCACAGATCACCTATGATCTTGGTGATGCGAAAGCTGCGGCAAAGGAGATCGGTTATCCGGTCGTCCTCAGACCCGCGTTCACCCTCGGCGGCACCGGCGGCGGGTTCGCAAACAGCGAGGACGAGCTGGTCGAGATCGGCATGAACGCTTTTAAGCTCAGCCCCGTCCATCAGGTGTTGATCGAAAAGTCCGTCAAGGGCTGCAAAGAGATCGAATACGAGGTCATCCGCGACAGTAATGACACAGCGATCACCGTCTGTAACATGGAGAACCTCGATCCGGTCGGCATCCATACCGGCGACAGCATCGTTGTTTGTCCGTCCCAGACCTTAACGAACAAAGAATACCAGATGCTCCGCGACAGCGCCTTGAAGCTCATCCGTGAGCTGAAGGTAGAGGGGGGCTGTAACGTGCAGTTTGCATTATCTCCCGACTCGATGGACTACTACATCATCGAGGTCAACCCGAGGGTATCGCGGTCATCGGCTCTGGCGAGCAAGGCGTCGGGCTATCCGATCGCCCGCGTCAGCGCGAAGATCGCGGTCGGACTGCGGCTCGACGAGATCCCGCTTGCCAACACCCTCGCGTCCTTTGAACCTGCGCTCGACTATATCGTGACGAAGATGCCGCGGTTTCCGTTCGACAAGTTTAACAGCATCCCCCATACGCTCTCGACCCAGATGAAGGCGACCGGCGAAGTAATGAGCGTCGGCAGGACGGCCGAGGAAAGCCTCTTGAAAGCGATCCGCTCGCTCGAGATCGGCTTGTATCACCTGCACAGCGAGGTGTTCGACGATACCGATACCGCTCAGCTCGCCGACTATATCACCAAGGATACCGACGACAGGATCTTTGCGATCGCCGAGCTGTTGCGCAGGGATTATCCGATCGAAGCGATCCACGACTCGACCATGATCGACCGGTTCTTTCTCGGCAAGCTCCGCAACATCGTGAGGATGGAGGAAGCGCTCAGCCGTCATCCGATGGAGTCGGACACGCTGTACAAAGCAAAGCGCATGGGCTTCTCGGACAGGGAGATCGCGCGGCTGTGGAAAATCCGCGAAGAAGATGTCTGCAAGCTGAGAAAACGCGCGGGGATCACGCCTGTCTGGAAGATGATCGACACCTGCGCGTCGGAGTTCCTGAGCTATGTGCCGTATTTTTACTCAACCTATGAACAGGAGAACGAGTCGATCCGTTCCGACCGGCGAAAGATCATCGTGCTGGGCGCAGGCCCCATCCGTATCGGTCAGGGCGTCGAGTTCGACTACTCTACCGTTCATGCGGTACAGACCATCAAGCGCGCGGGCTACGAAGCGATCATCATCAACAATAACCCCGAAACCGTTTCTACCGACTACACCACCGCCGACAAACTCTACTTTGAGCCGCTGACTCCCGAGGATGTCATGGCGATCATCGACTTTGAACAGCCCGAGGGCGTTATCGCTTCTCTCGGCGGTCAGACGGCGATCAACCTCGCTCAGCCCCTCATGGAGCGCGGCGTGAAGATCATCGGCACCGACTGCGCAGCGATCGAACGCGCGGAGAATCGCGACAGCTTCAACGCGATCATCAAGGAACTCGGCATCCCGCAGCCCGCGGGTCATGCGGTCACTTCGATCGAAGTGGGCGTCAAGGCGGCTGAGGAGATCGGCTACCCGGTACTTGTCAGACCGTCATTCGTACTCGGCGGTCGTGCGATGCAGATCGTATCGAAGGAAGAAGACCTCAGACATTATCTGAAAACCGCCGTTGAGATCGACGAAGATAAGCCTGTCTTAGTCGACAAGTACATCATGGGTAAAGAGGTCGAGGTCGATGCGATCTGTGACGGCGTGGACGTATTCGTCCCCGGTATCATGGAGCTGGTCGAGCGTACCGGCGTTCACTCGGGCGACAGTATCTCCGTCTATCCGTCCTTCTCGATTTCAGATAAAGTAAAAGGCATTATCTTACAGTACGCGAAGAAGCTCGGTAAGGCGATCGGCATCATCGGTCTGTATAATATCCAGTTCATCGTGGACGAGCATGACGATGTCTACATCATCGAGGTCAATCCGAGATCGTCGAGAACCGTACCGTTCCTCTCGAAATCTACCGGGTATTCTCTCGCGGATATTGCGACCGAGGTCATCCTCGGAAAGTCGCTCAAGGAGCAGGGCATCTTCCAGCTCTATCCGGAAGAGAAGAAGCGCTATTACGTCAAGGTTCCGGTCTTCTCGTTCCAGAAGATAAAGGGTCTCGACGCTTACCTCAGCCCTGAGATGAAGTCCACCGGCGAAGCGATCGGCTATGACAAGAGCCTGTCGAGAGCGATGTACAAGGCGCTCGTCGCGGCAGGCACCAAGGTGCAAAACTACGGCACCGTCATCGTCACCCTCGCAGATGAAGATAAGGAAGAAGCCGTCCCGCTGATCAGACGCTTCTACGATCTCGGGTTCAACATCGAGGCGACCGACCTGACCGCAAAGACCATGCGCGATCACGGCATCCGCACCAGAACGCTCCGCAAGCTCTCTGAGGGTTCCAACCAGCTTCTCGACGCTCTCCGCGCAGGCTACGTCAGCTACGTCATCAACACTCGCGCGATCATGTCGGGCGTGCATTATGAGGACGGCACCGCGATCCGCCAGACGGCGGTCGAGAACGGCGTGACCATCTTCACCTCGCTCGACACCGTCCGCGTCCTGCTCGACGTACTCGAAGAAACAACATTGACGATCTCTACAATTGATGCGTAATATGCCTTCCCCTGAGGGGAAGACTAAAAAAGCAAGGCACCGTGAAAAGTGCCTTGCTTTTGCTTTATATTGATTTATGACAGCGCCGCCTTGATGAACGCGGTGAACAGCGGATGGGGCTTGTTCGGGCGGGACTTGAACTCGGGATGATACTGCACGCCGATGTAGAACGGTCGGTCGCTAAGCTCTACCGTTTCGACCAGCCTGTTGTCGGGAGAGAAGCCCGAGAGGGTCAGTCCTGCGTTTTGCAGTACCTCGCGATAATCGTTGTTGAATTCATAGCGGTGGCGGTGACGTTCGCTGATTTGATCCGTGCCGTAGGCGCGTTCCATAGCGGTACCCTTCTCGATCACACAGGGATACGCACCGAGACGCAGGGTGCCGCCTTTGTCGATCTCGTCGTTCTGGTCGGGCATGAAGTCGATGACCTTCTCTGCGTCCTTTGCGAACTCGCCGGAGTTGGCGTTCTTGATCCCGGCAACGTTGCGGGCAAATTCTATGACAGCGATCTGCATACCCAGGCAGATCCCGAAGTACGGCATCTCATGCTCCCTCGCATAGCGCGCCGCTTCGATCATCCCCTCTATTCCGCGCTGGCCGAAGCCGCCGGGGACGATGATTCCGTCGAGGTGACCAAGCAGGGCATCAGCCGTATCGGGCGTGATCTTCTCGGAGTCGATCCAGTCGATGTCGACGAACGAATCCTGATAGAAGCCCGCGTGACGGAGCGCCTCGGCAACCGAGAGATACGCGTCGTGCAGCTCGACATACTTGCCCACGAGACCGATCCTCACGGTGCGCTCACGGTTTTTGATCCGCTCGACCATATGCTCCCAGTCGGAGAGGTCGGGCTTGTGAGATTTGAGGTTCAGATCGCGACAGACGATGTCGGAGAGATGCGCTCTTTCCAACATGAGCGGCGCTTCGTACAGGATCGGAAGGGTCAGATTCTCGATCACGCAGTCCGGCCATACGTTGCAGAAGCCCGCGATCTTGTCGAAGATGGTTTTGTCTACGATCGGCTCGTCGGTTCGAAGGATGATGATGTCGGGTGAGATCCCCAGTCCCTGCAGCTCCTTGACAGAGTGTTGGGTGGGCTTTGATTTATGCTCGCCGGAGGCTTTGAGAAAGGGGACCAGCGTGACATGGATGTACAGACGATTGTCCGCACCGACCTCGTGACCTACCTGACGAATCGCCTCGATGAACGGCTGGGATTCGATGTCGCCGATCGTGCCGCCGATCTCGGTGATGACGACGTCGGCGTCGGTCTGTTTGCCGACGTTATAGATGAAGCGCTTGATCTCGTCGGTGATGTGCGGGATGACCTGCACCGTCTTGCCGAGATACTCGCCCCTGCGCTCTTTCTGGAGGACATTGGAATAGACCTTGCCTGTGGTGAGGTTAGAGTATTTGTTCAGATCCTCGTCGATGAAGCGTTCATAATGGCCGAGGTCGAGATCGGTCTCAGCGCCGTCCTCGGTGACATAGACCTCGCCGTGCTGGTACGGACTCATCGTGCCGGGATCGACATTGATATAAGGATCAAGCTTCTGGGACGCGACCTTCAGTCCGCGCGCTTTCAAAAGTCTGCCGAGCGACGCGGCGGTGATACCCTTGCCCAGCCCCGATACTACACCGCCGGTCACGAATATGTATTTTGTCATTTTATTTACCCTTCCGTTGTCTATTGATACTTTTCGATAATCATCTGTGCCGCTTGTTTCTTGGTGATGCCTGCGTCCATGGCGGCTTTTTCGATATGCTTATGCGCGTCGTTCTCACTCATGTCCTCGTTGTCGATCAAGAGCCATTTTGCTTTGTTGACGACGCGGATCTCATCGAGCTTGCTCTCTGCCTTGCCCGCCTTCTTCTCGACCGCTCGAAGGCGTTCACGTGCGGAGATCAGCAGCGAAAGCGACTGGCTGATGACCGAAGAGGAGGCGGGTTTTTTGATGATGAATACGCCGTGTGGCGCGGTTTTATGAACGATCTCTTCATACACATCCGACATCGCGAAAAGCACGGCGATCGTCCCGGGGGATGTGCTGACGTCCATACTCAGCCGCGAACCGAACTCGTCTCGAAGCGGCGCGTTGATGATGACAAAGTCATAGGATCGCTCCAAGAGCTTTCGCCGCGCCGCAGCAGCCCCGCAGGCTGAATCGCTTTCAAACTGCTCCATGCTGAGAAGGGAGCCGATCTCTTTGATGAATTTTTCCGATCGCGACACGATCAACGCGTGGTAGTACCGCTGTTCCAAAGCCATAACTCCCTTCACCTCATTTCTGCGCAGAATCTGATTAAATCTTTTTATCAAGGATTAGTATGACTACTTTGATGTGTAGGCTTTGACGACGCTGTCGGGAAGATTCGCGCCGATAAAGGCGGAATCAGAGGCGCAAACGCGCGCTTTGTCGATCGTATCGGGCAGGAGCGTAAACGCTCTCTGTTCCTCAGCGGTCATGAACAGCACATCACGGTCGGTTGAGGGTGGGAGCGCCTCTCGGTTCTCGATACCGTCCACCGCGGCGCCGATCATCAGCGCAAAGGCAAGATACGGGTTCGCCTCGGGGTCGGGTGAACGCAGCTGCAGACACGGATTGCCGTTTTTGGTCAGCTGCGCCGAGATCAGCTGGGCGCGGTTCTTCTTCGACCATGTGATATACTTCGGCGCTTTCAGCCGCCCGAAACGGCGATAGCTGTCGTCGGTCGGGTTGAGGAACACGGTCATCCCTCCGATACGGTTGAGGATCCCCGCGATCGCGTAATCCGTGACGTTTTCGCCGGAATTACTGTGGATCGACATGGTGATATGCAGCGCCGAGCCGGATTTGTCGGCAAAGGGCTTGGGGGAGAAATCCGCGTACAGTCCGTTGCGCGCCGCGATGGTGCGTACGACCGACAGAAAAGTCACGGTGTTGTCCGCGGAGGTCAAGGGATCGGAGTAGGTGAAGTCGATCTCGTTCTGACCGGGGCCCGCTTCGTGGTGGGAGCTTTCGGGCGTGATACCCATCTGCTCGAGGGTCAGACAGATCTCGCGGCGGACGTTCTCGCCCTTGTCGCGCGGCGCGATATCCATGTAGCCCGCGTTATCATAGGGGATATGGGTGCTGTCGCCGTTTTCATCCGTCTTGAAAAGATAGAACTGCAGCTCCGATTTGAAGTGGAAGCGATAGCCCTTTTCTTTCGCGCGTGCGACGGCGTTTTTGAGGAGTGTTCGCGTATCGGCGTCGACGGGCGTGCCGTCCGGGCAGCTCAGCGTGCAGAACATCCGCACGACCTTCCCGTGTTCGGGTCGCCACGGCAGAACGGTGATCGTATCAGCTTCGGGATGCAGAACGATATCCTCGCCGTAGTCGCCGCCGAAGCCCGCGATATAGGACGCGTCGATGGCGATCCCATGCTCAAAGGCGCGGCTGAGCTCCCCGCGCTGGATCGAGATATTCTTCTGTGCGCCGTAGATATCGCAGAACGCAAGTCGAATGAACTTGACATCCTCTTCCTCGATATACTGCATGATTTCTAATTCGGATTGAGTCATGAAAATAACCTCACTTCTCATGAATACAAACAGGAATCAAGTGTGGACGGAGTCCACCCTTCACGATTCACTGTTCACGATTCACTATTCACTCGAATTGAGCATTGGCTCAATTCGCAACATACATCTGTTGATAAGGATTCTTGCTGTCGGGAACGATCACGGTGAAGTCACCGTCTATGATCTGTCCGGCGTCATAATCGAAGATCTCGGCGAATTCCTCGATATACTCCCTGATCTCCTCAAGATCCTCCGGAATAGCGGGACGCGCCGTCACCTGGTGCGGAAAGTGGATGCCCTCGCACTTCGAGCGCAGGTACATCTTGCCGCCGTGCATACCGGTACAGGGGAAGTTTTGGACGATGTCCTTCTCGTCGTCGGTCAGTCCCAGCACGATGATGATACCGCCCGCTTGATACTCGCCGAGGAAAGAGCCTGCCTTGCCGCCGATCATCAGAACAGGGAGATGCTCCTTGTATGCCTTCATATGGATCCCGGCGCGGTAGCCCGCGTTGCCCTTGACATAGATCCTGCCGCCGCGCATCGCGTAGCCGGGAGCGTCGCCGATGTTGCCGAAAACATTGATCTGTCCCGAGTTCATCGTGTCGCCGACCGCATCCTGCGCGTTGCCGTGAACGTTGATCACAGCACCGTTGAGATAGGCGCCGAGGGCGTTGCCGGGTGTGCCGTAGATGTCGAGACACTTGTCGGACGCGCCTGCCGCGATGAATCGCTGACCGAGTACATTGATCAATTTGACGTTGGTTTCCGTTGACCTGATTTGTTGATTCAAGCTTTGATGGTTTAACGCTTTAACGTCTAACGATGTCATTATACCACACCTCCCAGCGTTTTTCTACGGTAAATTTCACCGAAGGGCAACAAAGTTGCTTTTTTCATCAATAATCCAAGGTCGATATCGGATAAATCTGCCCGGGTTCTGATCAGATTGGTATAGATACCCGCGCTTTTGACGTCGCCGATGATAATAAAACCGATGAGCTTATTATCGCGGATGAAAAAGCGCTTGACGCTGTCCTCGCCTTTTTCTTCGATCATCTCAGCGCTGCCGTCGTTTGCGTAGGTCCCCGCGGTCATCATGTGCAGCCCCCAGAAGCCGATGGAGTTCATCGGGAGCGCATTGTCAAAGAGCTGTTCGCCGCCCGCCATATTCACGCCGGCGGTATAGCCGCCGATGTTCGCGTTCGGGAGCAGTGCCATGACGCGTTTGGCTCCGAAGGTGATATCCTCCTGTTCCACACAGTCGCCCGCCGCATAGATCCCTTCGACAGAGGTTTCCATGCTGTTGTTAACGAGGATCGCGCGGTTACACGCGCCGCCCGTATCTTTGAAGAAGCCGATGTTTGCTCTAACGCCCAGCGCGAGAACAAGCACATCGAAGTCGATGACCGAACCGTCTTTCATGAGAGCTAGGTTGCCCTCAAAGCGTTCGGCGGTATTGGAGAGCGAAAATGTTATGCCGCAGCCCTCCAAATGCTTTTGTACAATGGACGCGCAGTCGTCGTCGAGGATGGATGACAGCACCCGCGGCGCAAGGTCACAGACGGTGACGGATCCCACCCTGTCGCGCAGTCCCTCGGCGCATTTGAGCCCGATCAGACCCGCGCCGACGATCAGCACGCGGCTGTTCTCATCGACCGCCTGCTCGATGGCAAAGGCGTCGTCGATCGTCAGGAAAGTGAATTTCTTTTCCACACTTTCCAAGCCTGCCATCGGCGGTACGAACGGTGACGATCCGCTGCAAACGCACAGCTTATCATAAGGGATCATCTCGCCGTTATTCAGCGCGACGATCTTGTCGTTTGTGTCGATCGTGACCGCTTCACCGAGGACGGTCTTGACATGATGATCTTGATAGAAGCTTTCGCGTCGACAGTAGATGTTATCCTTTTTACTTTTTCCCTCCAGATAATAGGAGATCAGCGGGCGGAAATAGGCGGGGTGCGCCTCCTTGGAGATCACGGTGATACTGCCCTCTTGGTCGCGTGAACGGATGCCGTCGATACACGACACTGCCGCCGCGCCGCCTCCGATGATCACATATCTCATGCCTGCACCTCCTCAAAAACGATCGCGCGGTTAGGGCATCCCTCTACACACGCGGGGATGCCGCCGTTCTGTATGCAAAGCTCGCATTTCAGTACCGTGCTGTTCTTATCGGTCGTGATACAGCCGTAGGGACACAGCAGCATACAGGAAAGACAGCCGACGCATTTATCATGGTCGATGGTGACGATACCGGCCGTACTCTTTGTCAACGCGCCCGAGATACAGCCCTTGATACACAAGGGATCCTCACAGTGACGACAGGACACGGCATAGTGGATTCTGCCGCTCTCCTCGATATGGACGCGCGGGGTGATGGGCTTACCCTTGAGCGCCTTGACCATATCGCTCATACCGGAATTGGAAAAAGCACAGTTATATTCGCACAGGTGGCACCCGAGGCACCACTCTTCATGTACAGTTACTCGTTTCATTCGCCCGCGTGTGAGATACCGAGAATCTCAAGCTCCTTTTCATTAAGTCCTACTCCGCGCAGCATCAGTCGGTTACCGCGCAAGGCTTCGATGGAGTTGATGCCCATCAGTCCCATCATTTCTTTGATCTCGTGTTTCCAAGCCGTTAATAAGTTGACCAGACGTTCCTTACCGGTCTCGGGATTCAGCCGCTTGACCAGCTCCGGATCCTGTGTCGCGATACCCCAGTTGCACTTACCGCTCTGGCAGGTGCGGCAGAGGTGACACCCAAGCGCCAGCAGCGCGGAGGTGGCGATATAGCAGGCGTCCGCGCCGAGGGCGACCGCCTTGATGACGTCGCTTGCCGAACGGATTGAGCCGCCGACCACCAGAGAAACATTCTGGCGGATTCCCTCGTCCCTCAGTCGCTTATCGACCGCGGCGAGCGCCAACTCGATCGGGATGCCGACGTTGTCGCGGATTCTTGTCGGAGCGGCTCCCGTACCGCCTCTAAAGCCGTCAATCGCGATGATATCCGCGCCGGATCGCGCGATGCCCGAGGCGATGGCGGCGATATTATGCACCGCCGCGACCTTGACGATGACGGGCTTTTGATACCCTGTCGCTTCTTTCAGCGAGAAGACTAATTGCCGCAGATCCTCGATGCTGTAGATATCATGGTGGGGAGCGGGGGAGATCGCGTCAGATCCTTCGGGGATCATTCTCGTTTTTGATACGTCCGCTCCGACCTTCGTGCCGGGCAGATGACCGCCGATGCCGGGCTTTGCGCCCTGACCCATCTTGATCTCGATCGCAGCGCCCGCCTCGAGGTAGTCCTTATATACGCCGAAACGCCCCGACGCGACCTGTACGATCGTGTTCTTTCCGTATCGGTAGAAGTCCTCGTGCAGACCGCCCTCACCGGTGTTGTAACAGATGCCGAGCGCCTCGGCGGCGGTGGCGAGCGACTTGTGCGCGTTGTAGCTGATCGAGCCGTAGCTCATCGCGGAGAACATCACCGGTAATTGAAGTTCCACTTGCGGCGGCAGTTCGGTATTGATCGCGCCGTTCTCGTCGCGCTCGATCTCGTGCGGCTTCTTGCCGAGGAACACGCGCGTTTCCATCGGCTCACGCAGCGGGTCGATGGAGGGGTTCGTGACCTGGGACGCGTTGATGAGGATCTTGTCCCAGTAGACCGGGAACGGCTCGGGATTTCCCATAGAGGATAATAAAACGCCGCCTGTATTCGCCTGTTTGTAGGATAGACGCGCGCACCATGTCGCGCAGTTCGTTTTCGTTCTTTCTGATTTTTAACGCGTGGGTCGGACACAGGCACACGCATCGCTGGCAGTCCACGCATTGGAATTCGTCTGAGAGCATCACATCGCCGTCCGCGTCATAGCGGTGGACGCCGTTGGCGCACTGACGTTCGCACACGCGGCAACGGATACAACGATAGTCATTCCGCTCGATCTCGAACGTCGGGATCATGTAATTGACAGCCATCAGTACGCACCCTCCTTTACATTGACGATCACAGGCTCGCCGCCTGCGGGCGACCATGTGCGCTCGACGTTCGGCTCCATGATCCTGATCGGGGTCTCTTCGCTGGCGATATAGACCATATCGTCCTTCTCAGCCGCAACCATGGAACGCAGCTTCAATCTGTCGTTCAGCGCCATCAGACCGCCTTCATATCCCACGACGATCGAGAAAGGTCCCGTCATCAAGAGGGAAGAATAGATCGTTCTGAAATAGGTTAGGCGCGCTTTGTTCGCCTCACTTTTCTTCTCGATGGTCGACCAGAACGGCGCCGCGATGACCTCTGCCATCTCTTTCGGCGACAATCCCTTGCGGCGGAGCAGATAGTCCGCGATATACGCCATAACCTCGGTGTCGGTCTGCAAGGTACATTTATAGCCGAACATCTCGATGAAACGGCGGTTCGCGTCATAGGAGCTGATCTCGCCGTTATGGACGACCGAGTAATCAAGCAGCGCGAACGGATGAGAACCGCCCCACCATCCGGGGGTATTGGTCGGGTATCTGCCGTGGGAAGTCCACGCGTAGCCCTCGTACTCATCGAGCATATAGAACCTGCCGACGTCCTCGGGGTAGCCTACCGCCTTGAACGCGCCCATGTTCTTGCCGGATGAAAAGACATACGCGCCTTTTATATAGGTATTGATATGCATGACGACGCGCGCGGTGAACTCCTTCTCATCCAGCTGTGCCGAGCGTAAAACGGATCTCAGCGGCGCCAAGAAGTATCGCCAGATGATCGGCTCGTCGGTGATCCCGGGGATCTTGCTGGTCGGGATCTCTTCGCTGAGGACGATCTCGTAGCGGTCTTTCAAATATTCCTCGACCTCGCGTTTTACGTGCTTATCATCATAGAACAGATGGAACGCGTAGAAGTCCTTGTACTTCGGATAGATGCCGTAGCCCGCGAAACCGCCGCCCAGACCGTTAGAACGGTCATGCATGGGGATCATGCTTTCGATGATCTTTGAGGCTGTAAAGCGTCTGCCGTCGCGCGAAATCTCTGCCGCGATCGCGCAGCCCGACGGATTGCGGAATTCTCCCTCTCTCATTATGTCTTTCATAAACATCTTCCTTCCCAAAAAAGAAAAAGCGCCCATTCAGGGACACGAGTCCCTCAATGAACGCCTTTGCTCATTACTCGATCATTATAGCATCACCGACAGCTGTTGTCAATTCCTATTTTATGAAAAATGCAGGAATTTATAAAAAATTGCAAAAATATTAAAATTCAGCCTTGACAAATCCGAATTTGCTGTGTATAATGCAACTCGTAAAGACAAAGGCGTCTTGAGCGACATGCTTGAGGCGTCTTTTTTATTTCAGCAAAGGAGAAGGTATTATGGCAAACGTAGCAGAGTATTTCGGCAGCATGGTATTTGACGATAAGGTGATGAAGGAGCGCCTCGACGGCAAGATCTACCAGAAGCTCCGCAAGACCATCGACGAGGGCGAACAGCTTAGCCTGACGGTCGCCAACGCCGTAGCGGTCGCGATGAAGGACTGGGCGATCGAGAAAGGCGCGACCCATTACACCCACTGGTTTCAGCCGCTGACCGGTATCACCGCCGAGAAGCATGACAGCTTCATCTCTCCGTCTCCCGACGGCAGGGTCATCATGGAATTCTCCGGCAAAGAGCTGATCAAGGGCGAGCCGGACGCGTCATCCTTCCCCTCGGGCGGTCTGCGCGCGACCTTTGAGGCACGCGGCTACACCGCGTGGGATCCGACCTCCTATGCCTTTATCAAGGGCAAGACCCTGTGCATCCCGACAGCGTTCGCGTCCTACGGCGCCGACGCCCTCGATAAGAAGACCCCTCTCCTGCGCTCGATGCAGGCGTTGAACATCCAGGCGATGCGCGTTTTGAAGCTCTTCGGCAACGAAGACGTCAAAAAGGTCGTCACCTCCGTCGGTCCCGAGCAGGAGTACTTCCTTGTTCCCAAGGAGCTGTACGCAAAGCGTAAGGATCTGATCTACACCGGACGCACCCTGTTCGGTGCGCGTCCTCCGAAGGGTCAGGAGCTGGACGATCACTACTTCGGCACGATCAAACCCCGCGTCCTCGCCTATATGGAGGATCTCAACGATGAGCTGTGGAAGCTCGGGATCCTCGCCAAGACCCAGCACAACGAGGTCGCTCCGGCACAGCATGAGCTGGCGCCCATCTACACCACCACCAACCTCGCCACCGACAACAATCAGCTGACCATGGAGATCATGCAGAAGGTCGCCGAAAAACACGGTCTGGTATGTCTCTTGCACGAGAAGCCCTTCAAGGGCGTCAACGGCTCGGGCAAACACAATAACTGGTCGATCGGCACCGATACCGGCATCAACCTGCTGACCCCCGGCGAAACGCCCTATGAAAACGTTCAGTTCCTGTTGTTCCTCGTCGCTGTGATCAAGGCGGTCGATGAATACCAAGACTTGTTAAGACTGTCTGTCGCGACCGCGGGCAACGACCACCGCTTAGGCGCGAACGAGGCGCCGCCCGCCGTGATCTCGATCTTCCTCGGCGATGAGCTCTCCGGTGTTCTCGACGCGATCGAGAATGAGACCGAATACGAGGGAGCGAAGAAAAAGTACATGAAGCTCGGGGTTGACGTTCTGCCGCAGTTCAGACGCGACACCACCGACCGCAACCGTACCTCGCCTTTCGCTTTCACCGGCAATAAATTTGAGTTCCGTATGCTCGGCTCGTCCAATTCCATCGCCTGCTGCAACATGATGCTCAACTCCGCCGTAGCGGAATCCTTGAAGCAGTTCGCGGATGTTCTGGAGAATTCCGATGACTTCGAGAACGACGTCCATAATTTGATCCGCGACACCATCAAAGCCCACAAGCGTATCATCTTCAACGGCAACGGCTATGATGACAGCTGGCTCGAAGAAGCCGCGAAGCGCGGACTCTCGAATCTTCGCACCACCGCCGACGCGATGCCGCATCTGCTCGACGAAAAGAACGTCGCCATGCTGACCGCCCATAGGGTGTTCACCAAGGCAGAGCTGGAGTCCAGACTGGAGATCATGCTCGAAAACTACGTCAAGCAGGTCAACATCGAGGCGCTGACGATGGTCGATATGACCGGCAAGCAGATCCTGCCCGCCATCGAAACCTACCTCGGCAAGCTGCTCAAAAACGCCACTATGAAAAAGGCGCTGTCGGAGGACATCAGCTGCGCCTATGAGACCGCCAACATCGAGAAGCTCTCCGCCACCTGCGACGAGATGAGTACGAACGCGGGTATCCTCGAACGCCTCGCCGACCATCTGAACCATATCGACGATATCGTCGATCAGGCAAACTTTGTCCGCGACGAGATCCTGCCGCAGATGGATGTTCTGAGAGATTACGCAGATGCGGCGGAAGCGGTCGTAGACGCAAATCTTTGGCCGCTGCCGACATACGGCGAGTTGCTTTTCGGCGTAAGATGAAGTATAATAGTGGTCAGATTGGTTGATCCTTGACTGTCAATCAGTGAATCTGATCACTGACCACTGACAACTAACCATTCGTTTGACAGAAAAACCTTTACAGTCAGGTTCTTCTCTTAAAGTAACTCTAAAAGGCAGGTTATTCATACTATGTGTGGAATCGTAGGATATGTCGGACCGCGCGACTGTACGGACGTACTGGTCTCGGCGTTGACAAAGCTTGAATATCGCGGCTATGACTCAGCCGGTATCGCCGTCTTTGAGAACGGCAGGATCGAGGTCGCAAAGAGCAAAGGCAGGCTCTCTGATCTGGTTGCCAAAATGGAGAGGGAGAAGAAGCCGAAAGGTCACGCCGGTATCGGACACACCCGCTGGGCGACCCACGGCGAGCCGTCAGACGTCAACTCGCATCCTCATTCGGGACGGCGCGTCACCATCGTGCATAACGGGATCATCGAGAACTATAAGGCGCTCAAGCAATTTCTGATCGACAACGAGCGCACCGAGTTTCTCTCCGACACCGATACGGAGGTCGTCGCGCAGCTCCTCGACTTCTACTATGACGGCAACCCTATCCGCGCGATCCGCAGGGTATTGCATGAGGTGCGCGGTTCATTCGCGCTGGGTATCGTCTTTGCCGACCGCCCCGAGACCGTCTATGCTGTTCGGTGCGAATCTCCGCTGATCGTCGGTCAGGGCAGCGGTGAAGCGTTCATCGCCTCCGATGTTCCCGCGATCATCAAATATACGAAGGACTATTATCTGCTCGAGTACGGCGAGATTGCCGTCTTGAAGAACGGCTCCGTCACTTTCTGCGATCTGCACGGACGTATACTGGAAAAGGAGCTGAAAACCGCCGACTGGGACGAGGACAGCGCCGAGAAGGGCGGCTACCCCCACTACATGATCAAGGAGATCCATGAACAGCCCACGGCGGTCAAGACCACCATCACCCCGCGTATCGAGGACGGGTTGCCCAACCTCAGTGAGTGCGGCATCACCCCCGAAACGCTCAGAGATATCAACAACATCTTCATCGTTGCCTGCGGTACGGCGATGCACGCCGGTATGGTCGGTAAATATATCATCGAAAAATATGCCCGTGTATCCGTTACGGTGGATATCGCCTCCGAGTTCCGCTATCGTGATCCCTTGATCGGTGAGAATGACCTTGTCATCATCATCAGCCAGTCGGGCGAGACCGCCGACAGCAAGGCGGTGCTGGATCTGGTCAAGGGTACCGCCGCGAAAACCCTCGCCATCGTCAACGTCAAGGGCAGCTCCATCGCCCGTGAAGCCGACATGGTCATCTATACCCACGCGGGACCCGAGATCGCCGTCGCCTCTACCAAGGCGTATATGGTACAGCTTGCGGTCATCTATCTTTTGGCGTTCGAGATGGCTTACGCCAAGGGTAAGATCGACGAGGGAAAATGTCAGCGGCTGACCGCCGAGCTGATGCGGATGCCCGACGTCATCGATGAAACGATCGACAAGGTCGTCGATCAGTGCCAGTATATTTCCACCAAGCTCATCACCGCCGACAGCCTGCTCTATATCGGACGCGGGCTCGACTACGCTCTCAGCATGGAAGGCTCCTTGAAGCTCAAGGAGATCAGCTATATCCACAGCGAGAGCTACGCGGCGGGTGAGCTGAAGCACGGCACGATCTCGCTGGTGGAAGAAGGGATGCCGGTGATCGCCGTCGCGACCCAAAACCGGTTGATCGAAAAGACCGTGTCGAACATCAAAGAGGTCAAAGCCCGCGGCGCGATGACGATCGTCATCTGCGACGAAGAAGCGGACATCGATAAGGACGCCGCCGATTATCTCATCCGCATCCCGAAGCGATACGAGGTGCTGATGCCGATGGTCGCCACCGTTCCGATGCAGCTTCTTGCGTATTATACCTCGGTCAACAAAGGCAACGACGTTGACAAACCCCGTAATTTGGCTAAATCCGTTACGGTGGAATAATACTAATCCTTAATAAAAACCTTTATCAAGGATTAGTATAAAAGCCTGTAAGCGGCAGTTCTTCCGACCGCCGCTGATAATAACTCTCAGTGCAAAGGCGTACTCTGGTTTCAGGGTGCGCCTTTGTCAATTTATTTTTATTTGGAAGGTGATTATATGACAGTAGAATTTTGGTTTTTGATCGGAGCCGCATTGGTATTCTGGATGCAGGCGGGCTTTGCGATGGTGGAGGCAGGCTTCACCCGTGCGAAGAACGCCGGCAACATCATCATGAAGAATTTGATGGACTTCTGTATCGGCACGGTGGTGTTCGCTCTCTTGGGCTACACCATCATGATGGGTGAAGATACCCTGTTCGGTCTTATCGGTATCCCGAACA
>CADAUE010000021.1 GCA_902790985.1 uncultured Ruminococcus sp. | reverse complement strand
GCTGCTCAAATTCAATTTAACCGATTGCAAGAGTAAACGCAACCAAAACAGCGATTTTTAACCCTAAAATCCTACATTTACTTTTTCATTTTTCGAAAACATCAGATTCAGAAACAGCATTCCAAAGTCCCGTTTATCGGATAAATGTTCTGCTATAGTAGGAATTGCGGGGGATGATCCCGTAATCTTCGGGAGCGATCCCGGGCAGGAAGTGAAGGTTGTGCTGAATTTTTGTATTTTTCTGTTTATTTTTTACGCGTTATGTGCTATTATAGGTATGATAGTGCGCCCGCAGGAGTTTTTTACTGTGTATCAGCGGACTGATCACAGGAAAAAACGCAGGCGTGCGCCACATTATTTGAAGCGCTGACAAAGCGGGTCTCCGCGTCAGCTGATCGGGAGAAATATGAGCAGTATCATCTTAGCGTCAAAATCACCGCGCAGGCAGGAGCTTCTGCATAATATCACCGATGACTTTGAGGTCATTGTGTCTACGGTCGATGAGATCCTGCCGAAGGATATCGTGCCGGAAGAAGCGCCCGTGTACCTCTCGCGTATCAAAGCGCAGGCGGTCGCCGAAGGATACCCCGACAGGGTGGTCATCGGCGCGGACACGGTCGTGATCCTCGATGGCGAGGTGCTGGGAAAGCCGCGCGATCATGACGACGCTGTGCGGATGCTGTGCGCTCTTTCGGGAAAGGTGCATACCGTCGTGACGGGCTGTACCATCCTCTCGGGTCAGCGGAAGTCATCTTTTTCGGATACGACAAGCGTTGAATTCTACACGCTGACGGACAGGGAAATCGAAGAATATATCGCTACCGGCGAGCCTTTTGACAAGGCGGGCGCTTACGGCATACAGGGCAGAGGCTCGGTGCTGGTCAAGCGTATCGAGGGCGATTTTTTCAACGTGATGGGGCTCCCTGTCGGACGGCTGAAGCGTGAGCTGGTCGAACTCGGCGTGATCTCGATCAAATAAGGAGCGACGGCATGACTCATCTGTTTATCCTCAATGCCTTTGCGGGGACGAAGGACTCGACCTCGATCCTAAAGGCGCAGATCGAAGCCCTCGGGCTTCCCGATACCGTCATCGAATATACCAAGGGTAAGGACGACGCGACCGCGATCGCCCGGCGTTATGCCGAGAAGGGCGATCCGCTGCGCGTGTACGCCTGCGGCGGCGACGGTACGGCGAACGAAGCGATGCACGGACTGCTGGGCTTTGACAACGTCGCGCTGGGCGTTGTTCCCGTCGGTACGGGCAACGACTATGTGCGTTCGCTCAAGGGGACGCCGGAGGATTTTCTCGATCTGAAAAAGATGACAGAGGGTTCGACCGTTACGGTCGATCTGCTCAAATGCAACGACCGGTACGCGCTGAATGTGATCTCGGTCGGCTATGACTGTGAGGTCGCCGACCGCGCGCAGAAAAACAAACGCCTACCGATGATGTCGGGCTCGCTGGCGTACAAGCTCGCCATCGTCCAGTGTTTGGTATCAAAAAGAAAGCACACCTTCACGCCCTATGCCGACGGCAGGAGGATTCCTGTCGCGGAGGGCTTCAAAACTCAGATGCTCGCTGTCGCCGCCAAGGGTATGTACTACGGAGGCGGTATCAAGGCGACGCCTTATGCCGAGCTTGACGACGGGCTGATCGACTTTATGGCGATCCCGACCGTTCCGATCACTTATTTTGCATGGCTGATGGGGTCGTTCACAAGAGGCGAGCATATCGACCATCCGAAAGCAAAGCGGTTTATCCTGCATGAGAAATGCAGTGAGCTCAGGCTCGACAATCACGGCGATATCAAGGTAGGTATCGACGGGGAGATGTTCGTGATGAAAAATCCCGTGATCACGGTCGTGGCGAAGGCTTTCAAGGTGATCGTGCCCATGGAGTAAGGAAAACAGAAGCATATATGAAAGAACTGTTAAGTAAGAAATTTTGGATCGTGATGCTGGTGATCGCGGCGCTCGTCGGAAGCGTCGTGGCGGTGGAAGCGATCGATAAAAAATCAGATAAACCGACAGAACCGAGCGCTGTTGCGACAGACAGCGGCGGTAAAACGACGGAGCAAGTAGCCCGATCGTTGTACAGCCGCGGCCGATGGCTGAGCGATCTGATGATCCTGTCGGGCAAGGCGGATCGTCAGGAAAATCCGACGGCGCAGTCGATCGTCGAACAGGCGAAAAGCTGCGGGATCTTGAGCCGTTATGACGACGAGGATCTCTCACAGCCGCTGGACAGACGCTTTGTCGCGCGTACGATGGTCAAGGCGATGGGTTACAAGAACCGTTCCGTGGGGTATCTCGCGGATGTATCGTCGCTCGACAGCGATCTGGCGACGATGGCGTACTACGGCTACTTTTTGCCGGACGTTAACTTTATGATGCACCCCGACGCGCTCGTTACTTCGACGGAGTATGAGGCGCTGTTGAAGGAGTTGGATCGTTTCAGACAGCTTCGCGGAAAGACGATCCTGTCCTTCGGTGACAGCATCATGTACGGAGCGGGCAACGGCGGCGAAGGGATCGCCGATATGCTCGCAGAAAAATACGGGATGACCGCGGCGGATTATGCTGTTTCCGGCGCGGCGATCGGCATCCGCGAGGGCAGAGGGCATATCCGCGACCAACTGAAATCGGCGATTTCCGATAAGGTTCAGCCGGACGTCATCCTGCTCAACGGCGGTACGAACGACATGAACTGGCTGGAGCTCGGCGAGATCGGCACAGGCTTTGATATGTCACAGAGAGAAGAAGAGGATTTTACCGGAGGGCTGGAAAAGACCTTCTGGTCGATCAAGAATACATGGAAGAATGTTCCCGTGATCTTCATCCGCGCCCACAACATGGACTGGGGCGATGATCTGAAAGAACGACTGTTCGGTCAGCAGGCGTTGCAGGTCGCGGCAAAATGGGGTGTTCGATCGGTCGATCTGTACTCGGTGCTGAATACCGAAGACACCGATACCGCCGCCCGCTATACCTTTATCAACGCGGACACGGAGAATCTGGCGGATTCTATCCATCCGAACGCCGTCGGCTACGCAAAGTTCTATCTGCCGGCCGTGGCGGAGAAGCTGATCAATGAAACGGAAACGAGGAGTAAGCTATGACAAAGTTATATATCGCGGTGCCGTGCTATAATGAAGAAGAAGTGCTGCCCGACAGCGCCGAAAAGCTGCGTGAAAAGCTCCGTCGGATGATGGACAGCGGGCTGATCGGCAGCGACAGCCGCATCGTGTTCATCGACGACGGAAGCCGTGACAAAACATGGGAGCTGATCGAGGAGCTGCATGTGCGGGACAGCATCTTCAGCGGGATCAAGCTCAGCCGCAACCGCGGTCACCAGAACGCGCTGATGTGCGGTTTGATGACCCTCAAGGATGAAGCTGACGCGGTGATCTCGATCGACGCCGATCTGCAGGACGACATCGAGGTCTTTGACGAGATGGTTGAAAAATACCGGAACGGCTGCGATGTGGTTTACGGTGTGCGCAGTAAGCGCGAGACCGATACCTTCTTCAAGCGATTTACCGCCGAGGGTTACTACAAGGTGCTTGACAAGATGGGCGCGAAGGTCATCTTCAACCACGCTGATTTTCGCTTGATGAGCAAGCGCGCCTTACAGGCTTTTTCCGAGTTCAAGGAAACCAATCTCTTCCTCAGAGGGATGGTGCCGATGGTCGGCTACAAGAGCGATATCGTTACCTATGAGCGTTCGGAGCGTCTTGCGGGCGAGAGCAAGTATCCGCTGAAGAAGATGCTGGCGCTCGCGTGGGAGGGCATCACCTCGCTCTCGACTAAGCCGATCAAGCTGATCACGCGGCTCGGACTGATCATTTTTCTGATCAGTCTTATCATGCTGATTTATACGCTGGTGCGCTACTTCATGGGCGCGACCGATACCGGTTGGGCGTCGCTGATGGTCTCGCTGTGGGCGATCGGCGGCTTGCAGATGATGGCGATCGGTATCATCGGCGAGTATATCGGCAAGATCTACCTCGAATCAAAGCGCCGCCCGCGCTTCATCGTAGAAACATATCTGCATGACTGATAGGGTTTACCGCTCGACTTTGTCGGGCGGTTTTTTTATTGCTACTTAGTATAAATAATGGATTTCCCCTACGTTCGGATATTGATTCTCAAAAAAGAGTTTGTTATAATAGCTAAAAAGTGGGGTGAAAGCATGGAACAGAACAAATTTTTCCCTGAGATCAACGGCAACTTCGCCTTCGGATGTATGCGGCTGCCGATGAAGGACGGCAAGGTCGATCACGAGCAGGTCTGCAAGATGGCGGACGCGTTCATCGACAGAGGCTTCAACTACTTCGACACCGCTCATGGGTATATCAGTACTCAGAGCGAGATCGCGGTGCGCGAGTGTGTCGCGAAACGGTATGACCGAAGTCGGTTTGTGCTGACAAATAAGCTGACCGACGGTTACTTCAAGAGCGAGGCGGATATCCGTCCGTTCTTTGAAAGTCAGCTCGAAGCGTGCGGTGTGGAGTACTTTGACTTCTATCTCATGCACGCGCAGGATCACAGGAACTATCAGCGGTTCAAAAAATGCCGCGCGTATGAAACGGCGTTTGCGCTGAAAAAGGAAGGCAAGATCCGTCACGTCGGACTGTCCTTCCACGACAAGGCGGATGTGCTCGAACAGATTCTGACCGACTATCCCGAGATCGAGATCGTGCAGATCCAGCTCAACTACGTCGACTATGAGGACGAGGGTGTGGACAGCAAGAACGTTTATGAGGTATGCGAACGCTTTCATAAGCCCGTGCTGGTGATGGAGCCGGTCAAGGGCGGAAGTCTGGTCAATCTGCCCGATGAAGCAAAGGAAGTCTTTGATCGTCTGTACGGCGGCTCTTACGCGAGCTACGCGCTGCGTTACGCAGCGGGATTCCCGAATATCTGCGCCGTGCTCTCGGGTATGAGCAATATGGAGCAGATGGAGGATAACCTCAGCTTTATGGCGGATTTCAAGCCGCTGAACAAAGAAGAACAGGCGGCGGTGAAGCAGGTTTGCGCGATCCTCAGAAAGCAAAATCTGATCCCTTGTACCGCGTGCCGTTACTGTGTGGACGGCTGTCCGAAAAAGATATTGATCCCCGAGCTGTTCTCGTGTCTGAACGCGAAAGAGGCGTTCAATGACTGGAACCAGGATTTTTACTATAACAATGTGCTGACGACCCGCAACGGCAAGGCGTCGGATTGTATCAAGTGCGGCAAGTGTGAGAGAGCCTGTCCGCAGCATCTGCCGATCCGCGAGCTGTTGATAAAGGTCGCGGCGAAATTTGAGAGGTGAGTATCATGACAAATACTTATGCAAAACCGAAACTATCCGTCAAGACTCAGACCTTGGCGACGATCGTCGCGATCGTCGCGGCGGTCGTCCTGCCCCAGCTCTTTCATCTGATGGGAGCGGTCTCGGGACTGGGCACGGCGCTCGGCGAGACCTTTTTGCCGATGCACCTGCCGATCATCTTAGCCGGATTGCTCGCGGGTCCGTATGTCGGCGCGATCGCCGGCGTACTGTCGCCGCTGATCAGCTTTGCGCTGACCGGAATGCCGACGGTCGCGATGCTGCTGTTCATGATGATCGAGCTGTGCGTGTACGGCCTTTCGGCGGGTCTGCTGAGAACCGTAAATCTGCCGACGATCGTGAAGGTCTTGATCGCGCAGATCGCCGGCAGAGGGGTAAGGGCGATCGCGATCCTTATCGCGGTATACGCCTTCGGCAACACCGCCGTGCCGGCTGCGGTGATCCTGAACAGCATCGTCGCCGGTATCTTCGGCATCGTGTTACAATGGGCGCTGATCCCGCTGATCGTCTATCGCGCGGAGCATAAGGCATGACGGAGGAATTGCGCAGAGCAAAAGAAGCGCTTGACGCGGACACGGCAGTTACGTTAGCGGTCTGTCGCGGCGATGATCTTACCGTGAGCAGGGAAAAGGGGATCAAACCTTTGTTGAAGCTTACGCAGGGTGACGATCTGAGAAACGCCTCCGCCGCGGACAGGATCGTCGGGAAAGCCGCCGCGATGCTGTACGCGCTGACGGGCGTCGAAGAGGTGTTCGCACAGGTCCTCAGCGAACAGGGCAGGACGGTCCTCAAACGTTACGGGATCGTATATGAATACGGTACGCTGACCGAGAACATCATCAACCGCGCGGGCACGGGTCTGTGTCCGATGGAAGAAGCGGTGAAGGATATCGACGATCTGAAAGAAGCGTTGGCGGCGATCAAAGCGAAGGTCGCTGCCTTGGCAAAGGGATAAAAAGAGGGATGGAGTTTGGCTCCATCCCTTGTTTGTTGTATGGGTATAAAGATCGGTGAGGGCGTTACAGATTGAACGCGCGTTTTAGAAAGAGCTTGCCGGTGTTGGTGATGAAGATATCCTCCGCTTTACGGATGATATCTTTCTCGGGCGTGTCGTGCTCCTTGAAGTCGACAATCAGCTTGGCTTCGACGAGGATCTGGTGATCGAGGGTGCTGATGTGCTCGTAGTTCTCGGCGTTGAGCACCATGTGGCAAACGTGCATGGCGATCTCGTCGCTGACGCCGCAGTCCTTTAACAGGGTCTTTGCTTCGTTGACCTTATCGCCCTCGACGCTGTGGACGACCGCCGCCAGCTCCAAGCCGAACTGATCATCTTCGCTGAGCTTCTCGAGCTCGCCGATGGATTTCGCGAGGGTATAGACGCGGACAAAATGCTGTACTTTTCCCAAATCGCCGTGGTGGTACTGCTTCATCAGTAAGGCGGCGTGGTTGACTGTCGCGGTTTGCTGTCGCTTTTTCAGTTCTTCGTTCTCAGACATCTTGTGTCGCCTTCTTTCTCAGCTCCGCTTTGCGGCGCTTTCTGTCGAGCTTATCCTTCTTGATGACCCTGCGCAGATAGGCAAAGGTCTTTTTCTCGCCGTCGTTCGCGAGCCGTGTGAGATAGCTTTCGATGAGGTCGGAGGTTGCGGGGTGGATCCTGCCGTCGCGACGGACTTTGCCCTTCATAAAATAATCGAGGGGATTTTTGTCGGTGTAGGCGTCGCCTTGATAGGTCTTGCACGCCGCGACGCGGTCGCAGAACATCTCGACAACATAGCGCGTCGGCATTTCGACGGGATGGATCTGTTTGTCGATGGGGGAGTAGTCCGTCCAGTACTCGAAGTGGTGGCGGTTCCTGCCCTTGTGGTGCATCCAAGATTCGCTGTAACCCTTGATCTCGCGCTCACGGTCGTTGGGGCTGCGATGTCCCTGCCAGTAGCGCGCGCCTTCGCTGAACTCGGTCCAGGAGTACTTGGACAGGTCGTGCTTTAAGCCCTGCCACGGTATCCCTGCCCGAAAGCAGTTGAGGATCACCTGGTGGCGGTGATGGGTGATGGTTTTGAAGTGTTTGAATGCCTTCGCCATAAAATCCCTCTTTTCATAATACTCCTTCATTATAATATAAAGAGAAAAAATGTGCAAGAGGGGCAAAAAAGTATTGACAAATTATATTTTATCAAATATAATAGACTCAAAGATAGTGAGTATCTTGTACAACATGAGCGCTCAACGGAGCGACAGATGAGGAATGAAAATGGAAGAAAAGATCTATGACGAGATGTTGAAGCTCGACAACCAGCTGTGTTTTCCGCTGTACGCGGCTTCGCGGCAGGTGGTGTCGCTGTATACGCCCTACTTAAAGGAGCTGGGGCTGACCTACACCCAGTACATCGTGTTTCTGGTGCTGTGGGAGACCGACGGGATCCCTGTCGGGGAGCTGGGCAGACGGCTGTATCTGGACAACGGCACCTTGACGCCGCTGCTCAAAAAGCTGGAGGCGGCGGGTTATCTGACCCGTTCCCGCGATACGGCTGACGAAAGGGTCGTGATCGTGACCCTGACCGACGAGGGCAGGGTGATGAAAGAAAAAGCGAAGGAGATCCCTCTGAAGATCGGTACCTGTATCCGACTGACCGAAGAGGAAGCGAAAGGACTTTACACAGTGCTTTACAAGATTTTGGGAGGCGTCAATCGTGGATAGACAGAAGGTCATCGTCCGCACCAGTGTGATCGGTATCTTGGCGAACCTGTTTTTAGCCGGCTTCAAGGCGGCAGTCGGACTGTTCGCCAACTCGATCTCCGTTGTGCTGGACGCTGTCAACAACCTAAGCGACGCGCTGTCGTCGGTCATCACGATCATCGGCGCGAAGCTCAGCACAAAGCCCGCGGATAAAAAACATCCCTTGGGCTACGGCAGGGTCGAGTACCTCAGCGCGGTGATCATCGCGGTCATCGTACTGTACGCCGGTATCTCGTCGCTGATCGAATCGGTCAAGAAGATCATCACCCCCGAAACGCCCGATTACAGCGCGACAGCGCTGGTCATCATCGCCGTGGCGGTGCTGGTCAAGATCATCCTCGGAACGTTTGTCATGCGGACGGGACGGAAGGTAAGCTCCGACTCGCTGGTCGCTTCCGGTAAAGACGCGCTGATGGATTCGATCATCTCGGCGTCGGTGCTGGTGGCGGCGGTCATCTATCTGATCTGGGGCGTTTCCTTAGAGGCGTACCTCGGCGTGGTGATCTCGCTGTTCATCATCAAATCGGGCTTTGACATCCTTAGGGAAACGATCTCTCGCATCCTCGGCGAGCGTATCGACGGCGATCTGAGCAAGGAGATCAAGAAAGAGCTCTGTTCCTATGAGAACGTCAAGGGCGCGTATGATCTTATCCTGCATAGCTACGGACCGGAAACGCTGATCGGCTCGGTGCATATCGAGGTGCCCGAGAGCATGACAGCGCCCGCGCTGGATGTGCTGGAGCGCAGGATCACCGCCGATATCTATCAGAAATACGGCGTCGCGCTGACCGGTATCTCGATTTATGCGGTCAACCTCAGCGATCCCGAGACAGATACGCTCTTCCATCAGGTGGAGAAAGAGGTTTTGAGCCATGAGCATGTTTTGCAGATCCACGGCTTCACCCTCGACAAGTCGACCTCGACGGCGGTATTCGATCTGGTCATCAGTTTCGATCTGAAGGACAGAAAAGCACTGTATGATCAGATCAACGAGGAATTGAAGAAAAACCATCCGGAGTATACGTTCTATGTCACGCTGGACAACGATATTTCGGACTAAAGCAGTTTGTAAAAACCAATGATATAAACAGGAGGTATTATTATGGCAA
Organism: uncultured Ruminococcus sp.; assembly: GCA_902790985.1. GTDB lineage: Bacteria > Bacillota > Clostridia > Oscillospirales > Acutalibacteraceae > Ruminococcoides. The sequence goes on along the minus strand of CADAUE010000021.1, from coordinate 8,802 downwards.
GCATCTATGATTTCACACTGTACGACCGCAAGGGCAACGAGTACCCGCTCGCAAACTATAAGGGCGAGGTCATGCTCATCGTCAACACCGCGACCGGCTGCGGCTTTACACCGCATTATGAGCCGCTCGAGCAGATGTATGAGAAGTATCACGACAAGGGCTTTGAGGTCGTGGACGTTCCCTGCAACCAGTTCGCCGGTCAGACTCCCGGCACCGATGAAGAGATCCATGAGTTCTGCACCCTTAAGTACAATACGCAGTTCCCCCAGATGAAGAAAAGCGACGTCAACGGCGAGAACGAGCTGCCGCTGTATACCTATCTGAAGAGCCAAAAGGGTTTTGAGGGCTTCGGCAAGGGCGTTGCCGCGCTCGCGATGAAGGCGATGGCGAAGAAGATGAACAAGGAATATAAGAACAGCCCCGACATCAAATGGAACTTCACCAAGTTCCTCGTGGACCGCGAGGGCAACGTGGTCGCGCGCTTTGAGCCGACCGCCGATATGAAGGACGTCGAAAAGGCTGTCGCAGAGCTGATCTGACCGACTGTTCCGAGATAATCATAAAGTAAAAAAGGCTTCCCGGATACGCTGTGTATCGGGAAGCCTTTCTTCTTTTGTATCAATGTCCGTGAGGAACACGGCTCAAGAGTTCTTTCTCATAGGAGCGGTCGGCGATCGCGAGACGGATGAAGATGACCAGCAGGATGACCGCACTGCCCCAGATGGAGCGATAGCCGAACAGTGTACAGCATATTGTACCGATCACAGCGCCTACGGCAAAGAACAGGATCAGCAGTCCGTGGGTGAGAAGTCTTGTCGCGGATTCGCTCTCGTGATGGCGCAGGTACTTTGCGAGGTGTGAGCCGACCTGTCGGATGTGGTTGGTGACAAAGGTCGTCGCCGCGGGGATGCCCTTGACCTGACGGAAGGTATTGAACTGCATGGAGCAGATGAAGTTTAAGGCGATCTGACAGATCTGATCGGGCGCGTCCTTCGGCAAAAAGCCGAGAGCGATGATGACGAGGATCTCGACGCCGATGAGGATGGTGTCCCACCGCAGCAGTCGAAAGCGCTTGACGGTCTTGCCCAGCAGCTCCGATACGAACGCACCGAGAAAGTACGCGCCGATGGGGATCAGCAGATAGAGTGCGTCCGTCCACCGCTGTTGTCCCAGCGCGATCGCGAAGAGCACGACGTTGGCGGTCTGGGCGTTGCAGAAAACGCCGCCACGCAGGATGAAGGTATACGCGCCGAACCATCCCGCCGCCGTGATCAGCAGAAAGTAGACCCACCGCTGTTCGCACTCCAGATATTCTTTTTCGATTCTGCGATCCTGCAAGAATAACGCTCCTTTCTGTTTACTCTGTCACCTTGATTATAGCAGAATCAAGGTGGTTTGTAAATAAAAATCCCCTGCGCGGGCAGGGGATCATCGGCAGTGCTCAGATTCCTTTGCGGATCAGCCGCGAGAGCGGCTTGTAGATGATCGCGACGATCAACGATACGATGACGCCCTTGATCAGATTGAACGGCAATACGCAGAACAGACAGAAGGTGAAGGTGTCCTTGACCCACGGGATGATCGCCTTGCCCGCCTCGACGATCTGCTCGATCGGCATGAACTTGGTGTACATGGGGATCATGACGTAAGCGTTCAAAAATACGCCGACGACCGCCATCACGACGGTGGAGATCGCCATACCGATGACGGCGTGTTTCTTCGTTTTATGACGCTTGTAGATGATACCGGCGGGGATGACCATCGCGACGCCGATCACAAAGTTCGCGATCTCACCGACAAAGCCGGTGGAGGTGCCTTTGAGGATCAGCTTGACCAGGATCTTGATCAGCTCGATCACGATACCCTGGATCGGACCGAAGGCGAAGGTACCGATCATGACGGGAACCTCGGACAGGTCGATCTTGTAGAACGACGGTGCGATGAAGCCCAGAGGGATCTCGATGAGCATCAGCAGTCCCGCCATCGCGCCCAGCATGGCGGTGGTGGTGAGCATACGCAGACGGTATGAACCCGTTTTCTTTTCGGTTGACATGGTGACTCCTTTGCACAGTGCGCAAGACATGATTTGGATTTAGGATGAACACTTCAAAATAAAAAACTCCGCAGGTTTCGGGTACCTACGGAGCAGTTCATTCTATCACATCTTCTCTCATCCGGACTGATATCGAACGCTCGATAATTACCGTCGGTTACGGAATCGCACCGTATCATGCCGCTTTGACGCGGCTCGCAGACTATACTGCCGGTCGGGAATCTCACCCTACCCCGAAGATATATTCTGTTGGTTAGGCTTACCTAACACTATTATATTAGCACGTTATCCTGTGTGTGTCAATAGGGAGAACGGCAAACAAGAAAGCGCGCTCTGCGCGCATTTCGCATAGCCATCGCTCGTTGTTGCGTAGCAACAAACTGAGCGGGCATACAAATCTTTATTCCTTTATAAGAAACGAGCAGTTTCTTATAAAGGAATAAAGCGGACAGGATCCGTCCGCTTCGTGATCAATAGCCTTTGATCCATTCGTTGATGGTATAGGGAGTTGTCATCCCGGAGAGATAGCGGCTGATCAAGGTAGCGTCCGCGATCTCCAAAAAGCCGTTGCCGTCCGCGTCACCGCGCATGATGTCGATGTCCGCGGGGGTATCAAAGCCGGCGTTCTCGTACTGGATGAGAGTGACGTCGGGCAGCTCGATCTCGCCGTTATTATCGGCGTCGCCGAGGATGAACGGATCGTCATACTCACAGATGAAGAAGGAGTTATAATAGCCGTAATAGGAGCGGTGATAGTCCGAGCCGATACATTTGTCCCAGCTGCCCGCATAGGCGAAGGAGCCGTAGTTCATCGGGTAGAGCATCGCGTAATACTCGCCGGTATCAGCGGCGGCGTAGTCGTCGTCATACCACTCGGTGAAGGTGATCTGTGAGCCGTCGACCCACTGCCACGCTTCTTCGCCCTCGTCATAGTACATGCCGAGCCAGCAGTAACCCTGGCGGTCGCGGATCATGTCGTAAGCCATGCGGTTTTCGTCACGGCTGTCGATGGTGAGCAGATGTCCGCCGAGTGAGCTGCAAAAGCGCTGTGCGTCCTCCCAACCCATGATGTTGTCGTACAGTTCGTAGATATGTCCTTCACGGCGGATGGTTTTGAGCGGTGTGTAGGAGGTGTTCTTGACCCAGTGGGCGTACAGGCGCAATCTGCTCTCGTAGATTACGGTGTCCTCCGTGATCCTTTCGCCGCCCTCAGCCGCCGTGTACCAGCCGAGGAAGGTGTAGCCCTCGCGAGTCGGGGTCGGCATATCGGTCAGCGCGGTGCCGCGCTCGATGACCTGATCCGCCGCCGCCCAAGTACCGCTCTCGGGGATAATGTTGGAAGTCCACTCGTCGCCTAAGGAGAGGGAGTTGAGGTAGAAGGTGCCCGCGCGGTCAAAGAAGGGGTGGATCGCTGTGCCGTAAAAGGCTGTTTTCGGGAGATCGACATAGTAGACCTTCCAGTCGGTGGTGAGGGTCACGCTTTCATAATCGTTGCTGTAGCCCCAGCGGAAGTACATCTTCGCGCCGTTGACGCTCGACTTTGCGTAGAAGCGCAGTTCCATTTCTTTATTGTCGCCCATCGGAGCGCACTGGCTGTAGCCGTCGCCGTAGCCGAAATTGGTCGTGGTCTTGAAGGCAAGATCGGAGCCGGAGGAACCGGCTTTCTTGCCGGTGATCTTCAGAGAATTCGCGTTGTTCAGCCGCTCAAAGGTATCGACCGATACCGAGTACGCGGAGCTGTCGCGCGAGAAAATATAGTCGGAATAGTTCGAGCCCAGATTTGAGCCGAGCAGGTAGTTGTAGCCGCTGTAGTTGGCGGCGTATTCGATGGTCGCTTCATCGGGCACCCACTGGGCGTAGAAGGTGAGGGTGGTGTCGTAGTTGATATCCTCCATCCACGCGGCGCTCATCCGGTAGGACTCGCCCGGGTAGTAGATGCTGTAGGTGTAGTTGTTGTCGTAGATATCGCTCTGCGACTGCCATCCGTTGCCGCCCGAGGTGAACCACTTATTGTCGGTGGAGCGCTTGACGGTATAGCCCGCGAAGCTGTAGCCTTCGCGCGTGAAGTCGTTCTGGCGGATGGTGAAGGTGTCGTCGGTGGCGACCCTATCGGTCTTGCCGGAGCCGGAAGCGCCGTTCGGGTTGTAGGTGACGACGTTGCTCGGCGTCCACTGGGCATAGAAGGTGAGGGTGGTGGAATAGGTGAGGTCGGTGATCCACGCCGTACTCATCCTGTAGGACTCGTCGGGGTAGTAGATACTGTAGTTGTAGCCGTATCGCTCGATGTTGCTCTCGGACTGCCATCCGTTGCCGCCGGAGGTGAACCACTTGCCGTCGGAGGAACGCTGGACGGTATAGCCCGCGAAGGTGTAGCCGAAGCGTGTGAAGCCGTTGTCTTGCAGGGTGAAGCTGCCGTTGGGCGCGACGCTCTGGCTGGACATGGTGCCGCTGCCGCCGTTCGAGTTGTATTCGACATGGTGGGTGACGACGTCGCCTGTCAGATCGTTGCCGGGCAGGTGCAGACGGTAGGAGAAGCGCCTTGCCATCTCGTACCATGAGTAGTAGCCGTCCCAGCGCACCTGGTTATAGACGCCGGTGCCGTTACCGTCGGTGTAGTAGACGCCGCTGTCGGTGACCTTGGTGATGAAGATCGAGTGGGATTCGCCGTCGATACGCACCCAGTCACCCGCAGTGATGCCGTAAACGTCGTAATACTTGTAGTCCATCATACCGTCGGCATAGAAGCGTACACCGAACACTTCATAAAGCATCTGCGCCGCGTATGCCCAGCAGGTCCATGCCTTGGCAGAGCCTCCCTCGTAGTAGACGCCCTCCCAGATAGAGCCGTTGGGGTATTTGGAGCGCAGGGAGCTGAGCTTGCTTTGGAAGGTCGCTTCGCTGACAAGGCTCCAGCCCGTTTCGGCGAGATCTTCCTCGGCGCCGGTATCAGCGAGATCCTCTTCGACTCCCGTGTCAGTGATCTCTTCTTCCGCCGCTGTATCGGTGATCTCTCGATCAGCCGCTGTGTCGGCGGTATCATGTTCTGCCGCAAACGCTGAAAAGCTCAGAGAGCTGAAGACCAGCACGGAGCAGAGTAAAAATATCAAAGCTTTTTTCATAATCATTCCTATAATATCTAAATCAAGTTTCTTACTAATTTATGTCATATTGTCGGATGATAAAATTATAGCAAATATTCCCTGTCCTGTCTACGGACATTTAGTGAATAAAAAACGTCCAAAATATGAACAGAATCATCAAAATAGACGAATCTGCGGATCCTTTGCCGAAATAAACATCCCCGCATTAGGGCAGGGTATTTACCTTGATCGGTTGAGATCGCGAAGCCCCTTTGGGGCTTCACAATGACTGTTCAAGAAAAAGAGTCCGTTAATCCTTGAAATCCCAGATGCGGATGCCGAGCTCGTCGATATATTTTCTGACGATACTGCCGTTCGCGGGGGTGAGGACGATCTCGCCTGTCAAGCCGATCACGGCAGAGAGAAGGTGGCCCGAGATCGTGTGCTTTTCGCCGTTTTCCTCATAGGCGAATACGGCGTGGACATGCAGATAGGACTTGTCCTCATACTCGGTGACGTTGCCGTCGAGAGAGATCAGCTCAAGCATACCGCTGACGGTGGTTTCGTTATAGGCGCGCTTTGCCATGTCGAATACGCCGACCGTCGCGGTCTCACAGCCGCCGATACCCTGTACCTGAGCGACCTTGATCTGCTCTTTCTCGCAGACCTCGAGCAGGGAAGCGGTGATCTCGTCATCTTTATCCAGGCGAACGTAAATTTTGTCGTCATATTTTCTGTAATCCATCCAATCACTCCTTTTTTTCACCATTATATATGCTTTGCTCCGCTTTGTCAAAAATATTGACTAGCGGGATTTGAGATGGTATACTTTTGACATGATTCGACACGAAAGGATATGGGGTATATGATACAGGTACGGTATTTCAGCGGATATATCCGCAACTGGAAAAAGCTTTGCGCGGAGCTTGAGATCGCTCTGCCGCTGAGCCGAGAGGATCGTGAGAACGCGGTGCTTTGTCGCGGCTTTGAAGAATGGGGCGTTGAGCTCCCCGAGCACCTCTGCGGCGCGTTCGCGATCGCGCTGTGGGATGACAAGGCGCAAAAGCTCTATGTGTTCCGCGATCAGGTCGGTCAGAAGCAGATGTTCTATGCCGTTGTCGACGGGGAATTGCTCTGTTCGGGCGATATCGACGCGATCGTCTCTGATAAACGTTTTGAAAAGAAGCTGAATATGCGGATGCTCCAGCAGTATCTGTTCTATGGTTATCCGATCGGTGAGGAGACCTTCTATGAGGGCGTGTATAAGCTCAAGCCCGGTCACTATCTTGTTTGGGACGGCGAAAAGGTCGAGGTGATCTGCTACTTCAAGCCGCTGTTCACCCCCGACAGAAGCAAAACACCCGAGCAGTTCGCGCAGGAGATCCGCGACGTGGTCGCCGAGATCTTCTCGGAAGAACGTGATGATGACGAGCTGTCCTACAAAGAGTCGTTCCTTTCGGGCGGTGTGGATTCGTCTTATCTCTTGGCGGCGGGCGACGCTGTGTGTGCCAATACCGTCGGCTATGAGGAAGCCGCTTTCAGCGAGGCGCATCTTGCCGAAGAGACCGCGAAGTATCTTAACAAGGGCTTTCGCGTGAAGATGATCAGTCCGCAGGAGTTCTTTGACCGCGTTCCCACCGTGATGGACAAGATGGGTCAGCCGCTGGGCGACGCATCCGCCGTTGCGTTCTCGCTGGGCTGTCAGGCGGTTCGGGAGCACGCGAAGGTCGTCTACTCCGGCGAGGGTATCGACGAGTTCTTCGGCGGCTATAACGCGCACAAGCGTGAGCTGCCCTCCGACTGGGTCTATCTGACCTGCTCGCACATCATGTCCGAGGCGGTCGTGCGCTCGCTGATGAAGGACTATGACAGCTCCGTCAAAGCTGCCGATCCGCTCATGAAGATGTGGGAAGAGGTGCAGGGTCAGGACGCGCTGGCGCAGAAGCTGACGATCGATATCTCGTTCTGGCTCGAGGGTGATATCTACCTCAACACCGACCGAACCTCTACCGCTTGTGACGTCGAACTGCACACGCCGTTCTCGGATATCCGACTGTTCAAGGTCGCGAGCAGGATCCCTGCCGAGTACCAGTTTGAGGGTGAGCAGAACAAGATCGTGTTCCGCATGGCGGCGTCGGAAAAGCTGCCGCACGAGGCGGCGTTCCGCAAGAAGGTCGGATTCCCTGTACCCGTTCGCCAGTGGCTCGCGGATGAGCGCTACAACAAGCCTGTACAGGAAAAGCTCTTCGGCGAAAGCTCGAAGAAGTTCTTCGATCAAGACGAGATGAAGGATATGTGGGATCGCTTCATCGGCGGCGAAGCGCTGCTGTGGAACCGCGTCTACGCGATCTATGCCTTCCTGCTCTGGTATGATCTGAAGTTTTGATATTGCAATCATAAAGCGCCTTTGACGGTCAGTCGTCAGAGGCGCTTTTTCTCCATGGGGCTATTTTGTCGGTTTAAGATCTATTTTGCGTTTTAAAGTAATCCTCTTTCAAAATCGCATAGCGTGAAATATCACAAAGTCCCTGCGTATTTTTACCGGCTTGACGCGATGTCCCCTCGTACTGAAGTCCGCATTTTTTCATGACGTCGCCCGAGTGGGGATTTCTCGGATCGTGAGTAGCGGTAATGCGATTGACGCCGACTTCCTCAAATAGGAATCGAATAACGCGCTGAAACGCTTCGGTCATGATACCCAAGTGCCACCAAGCTGTGCCTAAACAGTAACCGATCTCGGCTTCTTCAATGTCTTCTCTGAGATTCACTACATCTATCGCACCGATCGGCTCGCCCGATTCTTTTGATACGATCTTCCAACCATAAAAATCAGGTTTGTTCTGATTGTCAAGCAAGTATTGATGATATGTATCTTTTAATTGCTCTGCACTTTCATACGGAGTCCAAGTCAAATATCTTGTTACGCGCTCATCGTTAGCCCAGTTCCTAAACATCGGTTCATAATCGGATTCGAGCGTTTTTCGCAGGATCAATCGCTGTGTTTCAAGGGTAAGTGTACCAAGATGTTTCATATCATCCAATCCTGCTTTCATCAGTTTAATGCCCATTTTATACCTCATAACCATTGGATAAACGCTGTTTTATCCGTGCAGTTGTAGCCCGCTCTTTTATAAAAGTTCAAGGTACTCTCGCTTTTCGAGCCTGTGAGCAGCATCATCTTATAGCAATCGGATTTGACCGCGAGATCTTTTGCAAAGTTCAAGCAGGCGGTGGCATATCCTTTTCCTCTGTAGTCGGCGTGGGTAACGACATTTTCGATCAACGCGTAGGGACGGATGTTTCTTGTCAGATTCGGAATGATCACACAAACGCAGGAGGAAACGATTTTTCCGTCAACCTCGCAGACGATGATATGATGATTTTCGTCGTTGCTAACGGCAGACCAAATATTCTGTAAATGATCGTTGTTTTCGGGTACGCCAAGCTCATGCAGATGGGTATATAATTCGAGCAGATCGTTTAATTCATTTTCTTTGATTTCTCTGACGCGCATTATCTTTCCAACCTTAGTTTTTGTGATTGTGTTTACGATGATATTATCATAAAATTAGGTTCTTCACGTATTTTTGTGGGACGAGCGAACAGAAGGAATAGAAAGATAGCGAATCAAGGTAAAGAAGAAATCATCATCCCGGTAACCGTAGCCAA